>NZ_AP019365.1:5667500-5869691 GCF_033095865.1 Pseudomonas sp. KU43P
AGCAATGTGCCCACCGGGTATACCGGCAGGCTACGGCGATACAGTTCCAGATAATCGACACTAGCACCTTGCTCTGCAAGACGCTCGGCCAGCAGTTCACGACCTCCGACACCACGAACGATCAGCACCCGCGGTGCGGCAACCGCCACCACCTCGCGAAGGGCCGGGAGCGCGAGCAAGGCCTCGCTGTCGTCACCCTGCGCAGGGCAAGACACCTGCAAGGCCGCTTCGTGCAGCACCGCAGCCGTCGCTTCGCCTACGGTGAACCAGCCCTTCGACGGCAGGGGCAGGCTGCCTTGCGCCAGGTGCTCGAGAAGCAACCTGGCAGCCGGCTTGCTGACTACGATCCGCGCCTGATAGTCGGCCAGTACGGCCAGCGTTTGGCGTTGCGCCTCGCTCAGTTCGACCGGCTCGATGGCCAGCAACGGCAGGCTGCTACTGGCCACTCCAGCGGCGGCCAGGCACTGGGCTAATGCCGCACAGTCATCGGCAGGTCGCGTCAGCAACAGCCGCCAATGGCTCACGGATGCCCGGCCTCGCCGTAGACTTCCTTGAGAATCGCTTCAGCGCCCTGCCCCAGCAAGTCTTCGGCAACCTGCACGCCCAAGGCCTCGGCGTTGCCACGCGGAGCGCGGGCATCGGCCACCAGCAGCTTGCCGCCACTGGGCTGGCCGACCAGGCCACGCAGCCACAATTGCTCGCCTTCCAGCACCGCATAGCAGGCGATTGGCACCTGGCAACCGCCATTCAGGCGCTTGTTCAAGGCACGCTCGGCCACTACCCGGTCGGCGGTATCCGCGTGGTGCAGGGGGGCCAGCAGGGCATGAATTTCGCTGTCGGCGCTGCGGCATTCGATACCGACCGCGCCCTGGCCGCCCGCCGGCAGGCTATCGTCGACGCTGATGGTGGCGGTGATGCGCTGCTCGAAGCCAAGGCGGATCAGGCCGGCCGCCGCGAGGATGATTGCGTCGTACTCGCCGGCATCGAGCTTGGCCAGGCGCGTGTTGACGTTGCCACGCAGGAAATGAATCTTCAGGTCGGGGCGTCGCGCCAGCAGCTGGGCCTGGCGGCGCAGGCTGGAGGTGCCGACGATGCTGCCTGCCGGCAGCGCATCGAGGCTGGCGAAATGGTTGGAGACAAAGGCATCGCGCGGGTCTTCGCGCTCACAGATGCAATACAGGCCCAGGCCTTCGGGGAAGTCCATGGGCACGTCCTTCATCGAATGCACGGCAATGTCGGCTTCGTTGTCCAGCAGGGCGGTTTCCAGCTCCTTGACGAACAAGCCCTTGCCGCCGATTTTCGCCAGCGGCGCGTCGAGCAGCTTGTCGCCACGGCTGACCATGGGTACCAGGGTGACCAGCAGGCCTGGGTGTGCCTGCTCGAGGCGGGCTTTTACGTATTCGGCCTGCCACAGGGCCAAGGCACTTTTACGGGTGGCAATGCGGATTTCGCGAGTGGACATGGAACGCCCCAATGCTTAGGAATACCGCCGATCATAACAGCTCCGTCGGCATCGCTAGCAGATGTGGGTCAAGCTCCTGCGCCCCATCGCCGGCAAGCCTGCCCCCTTTCCCGTGGGAGCCGGCTTGCCGGCGATGGAGCCATGAAAGCGGCTAGAGGGTTTGCATCATCTTGCGCACGCCCGCCACATGCCGGCGGCTGACGGTCAGGGCGTCACCGTCCAGGCCCTTGAGGAACAGCTGGAAATGCCCAAGTGGAGTGCGCTGCAAGCGTTCGATGCGCTCGCGGGCTACCAGAGCATTACGGTGGATTCGCACGAACCGCTCGCCGAATTCGTCTTCCAGAGCCTTGAGCGGCTCATCGAGCAGTACTTCGCCAGCTTCGTGGCGCAACGTCACGTACTTGTGGTCGGCAATAAAATAGATGACTTGCGGCAAAGGGATCAGCTCGATGCCCTTGCGCGTACGCGCACTGATATGGCTTCGCGGGCCTCCACCTTCACTGCCTGGCCGGGTCAGCGCGGCCAGTTGGCCTCGGTTGGGTTTTTCTGCCTTGCGCAGCGCTTCGCGCAGGGCCTGGGGCTGAATCGGCTTGGTTACATGGCTGAGGGTACTGTCCTTGAAGGCCTCGGCACCGTATTCGTCGTCACCGGTGCAGAACACCACCGACGGTGGCGCCTCGCGCTCGCAAAGGCGAGCAGCGACCTGCAGGCCATCCAGGCCCGGCATGCCGATGTCCAGCAGGACCACATCGGGCTTGTGGCTTTCGATCAGAGCCAGGGCCTCCTCGCCGTTGGTGGCGCTGGGCTCCAGCACGGTGTACCCCTCCAGTTCCCCGAATAACCGCGTCAGGCGTTCACGGGCTTGGGGTTCATCATCAACGATCAGGACATTCATAATTGCTCTGGATTCCTGAGTGAGTCTCGCACAGGTATAGCGTAGACAGATGCAGGTCGAGCGACACTGCGGTCACGCTCTAGACCGATACGAAGGCCAAAGATTCACTGAGCCGGCAGATTCACTGCCAGTCCTTTGTCCAACTGTAGACGGTCCGTGGAACACTGCCGTTCAATCGTTGAATATCCTGATTGCCCGCCTGTACCCAGGTTTGCTGCATATTTCTCTCGACCGGTGTCCTTCGGCGGCACGCCCAACCCTGCTATTATCGGCGCCACTTTTTCGTTCACGCCTTCAACGAGTGAATCCATGAGCACCGACAAGACCAATCAGTCCTGGGGCGGCCGCTTCAGTGAACCCGTCGACGCCTTCGTCGCCCGCTTCACCGCTTCGGTCGATTTCGACAAGCGCCTGTACCGCCACGACATCATGGGTTCGATCGCCCACGCCACCATGCTGGCGCAGGTCGGCGTGCTCAGCGATGCCGAGCGCGACACCATCATCGACGGCCTGAAGACCATCCAGGGCGAGATCGAGGCCGGCAACTTCGACTGGCGCGTGGACCTCGAAGACGTGCACATGAACATCGAGGCCCGTCTCACCGACCGCATCGGCATCACCGGCAAGAAGCTGCACACCGGCCGCAGCCGCAACGACCAGGTGGCCACCGACATCCGCCTGTGGCTACGTGACGAGATCGACCTGATCCTGGCCGAGATCACCCGCCTGCAAAAGGGTCTGCTGGAGCAGGCCGAGCGTGAAGCCGGCACCATCATGCCGGGTTTCACCCACCTGCAGACCGCCCAGCCGGTCACCTTCGGCCACCACCTGCTGGCCTGGTTCGAAATGCTCAGCCGCGACCACGAGCGTCTGGTCGACTGCCGCAAGCGCACCAACCGCATGCCCCTGGGCAGCGCCGCGCTGGCCGGCACCACCTACCCGATCGACCGCGAGCTGACCTGCAAGCTGCTGGGCTTCGAAGCTGTGGCCGGCAACTCGCTGGACGGCGTTTCGGACCGTGACTTCGCCATCGAATTCTGCGCGGCCGCCAGCGTGGCGATGATGCACCTGTCGCGCTTCTCCGAAGAGTTGGTGCTGTGGACCAGCGCGCAGTTCCAGTTCGTCGACCTGCCCGATCGCTTCTGCACCGGCAGTTCGATCATGCCGCAGAAGAAGAACCCGGACGTGCCGGAACTGGTTCGTGGCAAGAGCGGCCGCGTGTTCGGCGCCCTGACCGGCTTGCTGACCCTGATGAAAGGCCAGCCGCTGGCCTACAACAAGGATAACCAGGAAGACAAGGAACCGCTGTTCGACGCCGCCGACACTCTGCGTGACTCGCTGCGTGCCTTTGCCGACATGATCCCGGCGATCAAGCCACGCCACGCGATCATGCGCGAAGCGGCGCTGCGCGGGTTCTCCACTGCTACCGACCTGGCGGACTACCTGGTGCGCCGTGGCCTGCCGTTCCGCGACTGCCACGAAATCGTTGGCCACGCGGTGAAGTATGGCGTCGACACTGGCAAGGACCTGGCCGAGATGAGCCTGGACGAGCTGCGCCAGTTCAGCGACCAGATCGAGCAGGACGTGTTTGCCGTGCTGACCCTGGAAGGGTCGGTGAACGCCCGTGACCACATTGGCGGGACCGCGCCGGCCCAGGTGCGTGCTGCCGTAGTGCGTGGCAAGGCGTTGCTGGCTTCGCGCTAAGCCTCATTGCGAGGGCTTTGCCCTCGATCGCCGGCAAGCCGGCTCCCACAAGGCCCAGCGCGGTCCATGTGGGAGCCGGCTTGTCGTGGCGACGAACCGCGGCGAAAGGGCTGCAACGCAGCCCCGCTCTTCGATTCAGCGCTTGCCGGTGCGAATCATCTCCTGGAATGCCGGCATCGCCGCGTCCTTGTCCGCCACGATCCGCGCCATGTGCGGGTTCTCGCGCATTTTCTCGAGCAATGCCGCTGCCTGCGGGAAGTCCGCAAGGAAGTCGATGTTCAGCACTTTCTTGCCCACCGCGTATGCCAGATCGACCGAGAAGCAGAACATCAGGTCGGCCACGGTCAGCTCTTCACCCGCCACATAAGGTGCAAAGCGGCCATTGCGCTTGAGCGTGGCGAACCCCGCCAGCAGCTCGGTACGCGCCCGCTCCTTGATCACTGGCTCTACCGCCGTGCCAAAGAATGCCTCGGCATAGCAAGTACGTGCCGGCAGCTCGATATACAGCTCGATCTCCTTGAGCAGCTCGCGCACCTTGGCCTGCTCGAACGGGTCGGCCGGCAGCAGCGCCTTGCCGCCCCGGGTCTGCTCGATATAGTCGAGGATCACGCTGGTCTCGCTGAGGAAGCCGTGTTCGGTCTCCAGCACCGGCACCTTGCCACGCGGGCTGACTTCCAGCGCCTGCGGCGCCTGGCCACCGTAGAAGGTGACCTCCTCGAACGGCAGGCCTTTTTCCAGCAACGCCAGCTTGACCATGTTGTAGTAGTTGCTGACCGAAAATCCGTGAAGCTTGAGCATGGGTAACAGCCTCCAGGCCGTATGGGGATGGCCCGGCTTTTATAGACCTATCGGCCAGGCATGACCAGCGCGAGCGTGGCAAACTGTAGGCCCCACTTAAGGAGTAGCGCCATGAGCGAGCCCACCGACATCGACACTGACGACGACGAAGCCTTCGCCGAGGCAACGCTGACCCAGGCCATCGAGAACCAGATCGAAAGCGGCGAACCCGCGGCCGCCAAGGCCACCTTCAACAAGCTGACCCTGGTCGGCTACGAACGCGAAGACATCCTGAACCTCATGGCCCATGTACTGGCCATCGAGATCGATAGCATGCTGGCCGAAGATCGCCCGTTCAACGCCGAGTGGTACGAAACCGCCCTGCGCGCCCTGCCCGAGCTTCCCCCTGAGGCAGATCAAGGCGAGGACGAATAACCCGACTACACTCCAGGGTCAGGCACCGCTGGCGGTGCCGCCATCCTCGTCTGGAAGTCAGGAGTCGCCATGTCCTTCACCCCCGATTTGATCGCCGAACTGGAAGTGCTCGCCCTGTTCAACCTGGACAGCAGCCAGGAAGGCATCAAGATTCACAATAACGCTTCCCCCGCCCTGGTCGCCGCTGCGCAACGCCTCTACGACAAGCAACTGACCGATCAGCCCGATGGCGGATACCTCACCAGCCTGGGACACGACGCGGTCGAAAGCGTGCAACTGCTGCTGAACGTCCTCAAGTCCCCCCAGCCTGCCTAAGGCTGCAGCGGCCCAATCGCCGGCAAGCCGGCTCCCACAAGCTTTGTACAGAACATGTGGGGGCCGGCTTGCCGGCGATGAGGCCAGAACGGACGCTAGAAAAATGGCGTCAAAAACCACAAGCCGCTTATCCGAGTGCTCCACTCAGGCTAAACTCGCCACAGCTTCCCCGGCCCCTCCCTGAGTGCGCAATGAACCACCCCTACGAAATCCGCCCGGACCTGAACGACGGCATCGACCGCAAGGTGCTGGCGAAACTGCGCGCGCGCTTCCTGCAACTCAACCAGGGCCGGCTCGAGCGTGCCATGGAGGGCCTGTCGACACGCCAACAGCAAGTACTGACTCTCCTGCCGCTATTGTTCCACGTCAACCACCCCCTGCTGCCAGGCTATGTCTCCGGCAGTACCCCAGCGGGCGTATCAGGCTTCGAGCCTTCTGCCGGGCTGGTCGCGGAAGGCCAGCGGCTGGCCCGCTCGTTCACCTACAAGACGCGCCTGGGAAACCCCCACCGTCCGATCCATGGCCTGTTCCTGATGGGCAGCCTCGGTTCCCTGGCCCAGGCCGAACAGAGCGACATGGACCTGTGGGTATGCCACGCACCGGGCCTAGGTGACGGTCCTCGGGAAGAACTGCAGCGCAAGTGCCAGCTTCTCGAAACCTGGGCCGCCAGCCTGGGCGCCGAAGCACATTTCTTTCTCATCAATCCGCAGGGCTTTGCCCAAGGCCAGCGCGAAGGCCAGCTCAGTTCCGACGATTGCGGCACCACCCAGCACTACTTGTTGCTCGACGAGTTCTACCGTACAGCCATCTGGCTGGCGGGGCGCACACCGCTTTGGTGGCTGGTGCCGGTGTATGAAGAGCAGAACTACCAACGCTACAGCGAAACCCTGCTCAGCAAACGCTTCATCCGCAGCACCGACGCCCTCGACCTCGGCCACTTGGCGCACATTCCTCCTGGCGAGTTCGTCGGTGCCGGCCTTTGGCAGCTCTACAAAGGCATCGATTCACCGTACAAATCGCTGCTCAAGCTACTGCTGACCGAGGTCTACGCCAGCGAATATCCCGCCGTGCGCTGCCTGAGCCTGGACTATAAGGAAGCGGTATTCGCCAACCGGCTGAACCTCGACGAGCTGGACCCCTATGTGATGGTCTACCGGCGCATCGAGCGCTACCTGCAGCAACGCGGTGAAACCACACGCCTGGAACTGGTGAGGCGCAGCCTGTACCTGAAGGTCAACAAGAAGCTCAGCGGCCTGGACCGTACTCGCAGCAACGGCTGGCAACGCCAGTTGCTGCAGCGCCTGGCAGACGAATGGGGCTGGGATGAACGCCAATTGGCCCTGCTCGACAGCCGTAGCCAATGGAAGGTGCGCCAGGTCGCGGTGGAGCGTCGCGAACTGGTGGCCGAGCTCAATCACAGCTATCGCTTTCTGGGCCAGTTCGCGCAGAACCAGAACGCCAGCAATCGCGCCGACCAGCGCGACATGAATGTCCTCGGCCGGCGCCTCTACGCGGCGTTCGAACGCCGCGCCGGCAAGATCGAAGTGATCAACCCCGGCATTGCCCCGGACCTCGCCGAAGACACCCTCACCCTGGTCCAGTCGCCTAACCGCAAGGAGCCGGGCAGCCACCACTGGGGGCTGTACAACGGCAACCTGGGCGTGCACGAGTGGGAGCACTTCAGCCCGATCAAGCGCAGCCGCGAGTTGCTCGAACTGCTGACCTGGGCTCACCGTAACGGTGTCATCGACAGCAGCACGCGCCTGGCACTGCATCCTGGCGAAAGCGACCTCAGCGAATTCGAGCTGTTCAACCTGATCGGCAGCCTGCAGCAGAGCATCCCCCTGCCACTGGAAACCGTCAGCGAAGTGCGCCTGCTGCAACCGAGCGTGGCCGACGAGATCCTGTTGCTGGTCAACGTCGGTATCGACCCGTTGCGTCACCACCGCGACCTGAACATCCTGATGACCACCGAGCGCACCGATTCGCTCAGCTACGCCGGCGTGCGCGAAAACCTGGTGCTGACCCTCGACCAGGTCACCCTCAACAGTTGGAACGAAGTGCTGGTGCAGCGCTACGACGGCGAGCACGCCCTGCTACGCTGCCTGCGCGACTTCCTCAACAGCCTCGGCCAGCGCAGCCACCGGCCGCGCGTGCGGGTGCGCTGCTTCTGCCATAACCGCGCGCAAGCCATCGGCCAGCGGGTCGAGGACATTTTCGATACCGTGCAGTTGCTGCTCGACCAGGGCCGCAATCACCGCTACCTGCTGCAAGTGGCGCAGCACACCCATGTGCTGGAGCTGCTGCCCGGCCAGGTCAGCCTGGCAACGCTGATGGGGCATGCCGCCGTGCTCGACTACCTGGCTGAAGAGCGCAGTGTCTACAGCCCGCTGCACCTGGATGCCAATGCCCTGCAGGACCACGACCTGCCACTGGTACTGGAGCAAGGTCGTCCCGACTGCATCCAGGTGTTCTACCGCCTGCTCGATGGCTGGGCCGACCTGTATGTGCTGGATGAGTACAATGCCCTGTGGCAGCAGCGCCTGCCGCTGCACGACGAAAATCATCTGCTACTACCGCTGCAACGCTTTCTGCGGTCGGTGGTGATGCGCCGCGATGCGCGCTTGCCGCTGGACTACGTGCAGCAGGCTTCGTTGCAGATCCACTACGCCCAGTTGCTGCCCTCAGGGCCAGGCAAGGCGCGCAGCAGCGAGGCCCGCCCGGCGCCAGTCGATGGCAACGGCCTGCCGTATTACGAGGTGCAGGCCATATTGCAGGCCGGCGCGGGAGACGAGGTACATGTGACGCTGTATTGCGACCAGCAGGAATTCTCCGAGCTGGAGCATGGGGACGAGCTGTATGCCGTGGTCGCCCGGCAGATCCTCGGCCAGCGCCGCAGTGCAGGGCACTACCGGTGCTACATCACCGACCTGGACCTGTCGGAGCTGCTCGAGGATGAGCAGGGTTCAACCCTGCTGTATCTGCGTTACAAGCGAGAACTCGAGCAGGCACTCAATGATGGGTTGGCGCAATTGCAGGCGACCTTGGAACCCTGAGCTCAAAGGTCAAAATCACCTGCCGCCTCCGGCTGGTACTCGACGGCCAGCAACTTCAGTTTCAGGGTCTTGCCCCCCGGTGCCGGCCAGTCGATCTGGTCGCCGACCGACAAGCCCAGCAAGGCGCAGCCGATCGGCGCCAGGATCGACACGTTGCCCTCTTGGCCGGCATCTTTCGGGTACACCAGGGTCAGGTGGTAGTCCTTGCCGCTGGCCTCTTCGCGGCAATGCACACGCGAGTTCATGGTCACCACGCCGGCGGGCACGTCCTCATGACCGACCACCTGCTCGGCACGGTCCAGCTCGTCCTGCAAGGCGAGCACACCTGGGGTGCTTTCGTCGAGGCTCTCGATCAGGCGCTCCAGACGCTGTACGTCCAAGCGGGTGAGGATGAGGGAAGGCTTGGTGCTCATGATCCAGTCAGGCTCCTTTGAACAGGCGGTTTTCGATGGGCAGATAAAGCAAAACCCCGCCCAAGGGCGGGGTTTGTGAATGCTTGTGCGTCAGCAACGCATGCCTGGACACTACCACAGCCGGGCAAATACTCAAGCCCGTGCGCGCAAGGCCTCGGCTTCACGGCAAATCTGCCGACGCCGTTCATCGTCGGCCGAACGCCATTCGCGAATATGCTCGACATGACGGTAGCAGCCGGTACACACCTTCTGCGCATCCAGTCGACAGACGCTGATGCACGGCGAAGGCACCGCAGGGCTGACGTTGCTGTACAGCGGCTTGGCTGGCCGCGCCTGGGCAGTCATGTCAGATCTCGTCGAAGTCCAGCTTCTCGCCGGCCCGCTCCCAGACGATGCGCTCGAGCATTTCGCCCAGCAGCTCTTCGCTCTTCTCGCATACCCACTTGCCACTCTCTTCGTCGTAATCGAAGTGGAAGCCACCGGAACGGTCGGCCAGCCACAACTGACGCAGTGGCTCCTGCCGGCTGAAGATCAACTGGCTGCCGTTGTCGAACTTGATGGTGAGGACGCCGGCGGAATTCTCCATGTCCAGGTCCAGGCCGCTCTCGTCGAACAGGTCTTCCAGGGCCTGTTGGGTGGCGTCGACCAGATCATGGAAACGCGCTTCGCTCAAACTCATTGCAGGAACCTCGAAATTGGCTGCGTTACAGGCAAGCCGGGCAAGATACGGGCGCTCGGCGCCGAATGCAAAGGTTAGCCGCTGGCCCACAAGCATAGCCCGCCCGACGGACCGGCTCTTGCATAGGCAATCCGCCGGTCGCTCGGTATACTCGGGCGCAATACTGCTTATTTCAAAGGATTTCACCCATGAAGCGCCTGATTTCCTCACTTGCGGCGCTGGTCGCGGTTGCCTGCCTCGTTTCGGCCTGCGGTCAGAAGGGCCCTCTGTACCTGCCTGAAGATGGCAAGGATGGCAAAGGCAGCCACAAGTCGCATCAGCACCAGCACGCCCCGGCGGTACAGCCACAGGACGAGCAGCCCATCGAGCCCGAGCAGACGCCTGCGCAGTAAGGAAATCACATGAACACTTTCAACTACCGCGACGGTGAACTGTTCGCGGAAGGCGTGGCCCTGTCGGCCATCGCCGAACGTTTCGGCACCCCGACCTACGTGTACTCGCGCGCCCACATCGAGGCCCAGTACCGCAGTTACACCGATGCACTGCAGGGCGTCGAGCACCTGGTCTGCTTCGCCGTAAAAGCCAACTCCAACCTTGGCGTGCTGAACGTCCTGGCGCGCATGGGTGCAGGTTTCGACATCGTTTCCGGCGGCGAGCTGGAGCGTGTGCTGGCCGCAGGCGGCCGCGCCGATCGCGTGGTGTTCTCCGGCGTCGGCAAGACCCGTGAAGACATGCGCCGCGCCCTGGAAGTGGGTGTGCACTGCTTCAACGTCGAGTCCACCGACGAGCTCGAGCGCCTGCAGGTCGTGGCCGCCGAGATGGGCAAGGTTGCGCCGATCTCGCTGCGGGTCAACCCGGACGTCGACGCCGGCACCCACCCGTACATCTCCACCGGCCTCAAAGAGAACAAGTTCGGCATCGCCATCGCCGACGCCGAAGCCATCTATGTGCGCGCCGCGCAGCTGCCGAACCTGGAAGTGGTCGGCGTCGACTGCCACATCGGCTCGCAGCTGACCACCGTCGACCCGTTCCTCGACGCCCTCGACCGCCTGCTGGTGCTGGTCGACCGCTTGGCCGAATGCGGCATCCACCTGCGCCACCTGGACCTGGGCGGCGGTGTCGGCGTGCGCTATCGCGACGAGCAGCCGCCGTTGCTGGCCGACTACATCAAGGCCATCCGCGAGCGCGTCGGCGACCGCGACCTGGCGCTGGTGTTCGAACCGGGCCGCTACATCGTGGCCAACGCCGGCGTCCTGCTGACTCGCGTGGAATACCTCAAACACACCGAACACAAGGACTTCGCCATCATCGATGCGGCGATGAACGACCTGATCCGCCCGGCCCTTTACCAGGCCTGGATGGGCGTCAGCGCGGTCACCCCACGAGAAGGCGAAGGCCGTGCCTATGACCTGGTCGGGCCGATCTGCGAGACCGGCGACTTCCTGGCCAAGGACCGTCAGCTGAACCTGGCCGAAGGCGATTTGCTGGCCGTGCAGTCGGCGGGCGCCTATGGTTTCGTCATGAGCTCGAACTACAACACCCGTGGTCGTTGCGCGGAAATCCTGGTCGACGGCGACCAGGCTTTCGAAGTACGCCGTCGCGAGACCATTGCCGAACTGTATGCTGGCGAAAGCCTGCTGCCGGAGTGAACCCATGCTGCTGCGCTTTACCAAGATGCATGGGCTGGGCAACGACTTCATGGTCCTCGACCTGGTCAGCCAACACGCCCACATCCAGCCCAAGCACGCCAAGCAATGGGGTGACCGCCACACCGGCATCGGTTTCGACCAACTGCTGATCGTCGAAGCACCGAACAATCCGGAAGTAGACTTCCGCTACCGGATCTTCAACGCCGACGGCTCCGAAGTCGAGCAGTGCGGCAACGGTGCGCGCTGCTTCGCCCGCTTCGTGCTGGACAAACGCTTGACCGCGAAGAAACGCATCCGTGTGGAAACCAAGAGCGGCATCATCGTGCTGGACGTGCAGAACGATGGCCAGGTGAGCGTCGACATGGGCCCGCCGCGCTTCATGCCGGCCGAGATCCCGTTCGTGGCCGACGAGCAGGCGCTGAACTACCCGCTGGAAGTCGACGGCCAGGTTCATTCCATCGCCGCCGTGTCCATGGGCAACCCGCATGCCGTGCTGCGCGTCGATAACGTACATACCGCGCCGGTGCACTCCCTGGGCCCGAAAATCGAAAACCACCCGCGCTTCCCGCAGCGGGTGAATGCCGGCTTCATTCAGGTCATCGACCGTCATCGCGCCAATCTGCGCGTGTGGGAGCGGGGTGCGGGCGAAACCCAGGCATGCGGCACCGGCGCCTGCGCCGCCGCCGTGGCCGCCATCAGCCAAGGCTGGATGGACTCTCCGGTATCCCTCGACCTGCCTGGTGGCCGCCTGCACATCGAATGGGCCGGCCCTGGCAAGCCCGTACTGATGACGGGCCCGGCCGTGCGCGTCTACGAAGGACAGGTTCGTCTCTAAGCGAGTAACCGCCATGACCGATCAGCCCCACGTTGTACCCCAGCAGCCCAACGAGCTCGATGCCGAAGCGGTGGTCGCCTACCTGCGCGCCCACCCGACCTTCTTCGCCGAGCACGACGAACTGCTGGTCGAACAGCGCATCCCTCACCAGCGTGGCGACAGCGTGTCGCTGGTAGAGCGTCAGCTCAAGCTGCTGCGCGACCGCAACATCGAAATGCGCCATCGTCTGTCGCAACTGATGGACGTGGCCCGGGACAACGACCGGCTGTTCGACAAGACCCGCCGGCTGATCCTCGATCTGCTCGACGCCGGCAGTCTGGAAGAAGTGGTGATGGCGGTTGAAGACAGCCTGCGCCAGGAGTTCCAGGTACCGTTCGTCAGCTTGATCCTGTTCGGCGACAACGCTGCGCCCGTCGGCCGCTGGGTCAGCAACGCCGAGGCCCAGCAGGCCATCGGCGGTCTGCTGGGTGGGGGCAAAACCGTCAGCGGCAACCTGCGCGAGAAAGAGCTGGCCTTCCTGTTCGGTGAAGAGCAGCGCCTCGAAGTAGGCTCCAGTGCCGTCGCAGCACTGGAATACCAAGGGCTGCATGGCGTGCTGGCAATCGGCAGCCGTGACCCGCAGCACTACAAGAGCAGCGTCGGCACCCTGTTCCTCGGTTACATCGCCGAAGTGCTTGGCCGTGTGGTGCCCCGCGTGACCCAGACCCTGCGTCCGGTGCGCTGATGGAACGCCAGCTGGAGGCTTATTGCGCACACCTGCGCAACGAGCGCCAGGTGTCGAACCACACCCTGCTGGCGTACCGGCGCGACCTCGACAAGGTCATCGAATACTGCAACAACCAGGGCATCGCCGGCTGGGGCGCCTTGCAGATCCAGCAACTGCGCCAGCTCATCGCCCGCCAGCACCATCAAGGCCAGTCGTCTCGGAGCCTGGCGCGGCTGTTGTCGGCTGTGCGCGGCCTGTATCGCTACCTTAATCGCGAAGGTCTCTGCCAGCACGACCCGGCCAGCGGCCTGAGTGCGCCCAAGGGCGAACGACGGCTGCCCAAGGTGCTGGACACCGACCGTGCCCTGCAACTGCTCGATGGCGGCGTCGACGACGACTTCATTGCCCGCCGCGACCAGGCCATCCTCGAGCTGTTCTACTCCTCTGGCCTGCGCCTGTCCGAACTGACCCAACTCGACCTTGAACACCTCGACCTCAGCGCCGGGCTGGTCCAGGTGCTCGGCAAGGGCGGCAAGGCACGTGTGCTGCCGGTAGGGCGCAAGGCCCGCGAGGCGCTGCAGGCGTGGTTCAAGCTGCGCGGTATCGGCGGCCCTCGCGACAGCGCCGTGTTCATCACCCGCCAGGGCAACCGGCTCAGCCCGCGAGCCATCCAGATGCGGGTCAAGGCGGCCGGAGAGCGCGAACTGGGCCAGCACCTGCACCCGCACATGCTTCGCCACTCATTCGCCAGCCATGTGCTGGAATCGTCCCAGGACCTGCGCGCGGTTCAGGAAATGCTCGGCCACGCCGACATCAGCACCACGCAGATCTACACCCACTTGGACTTCCAGCATCTGGCCACGGTGTACGACAGCGCCCACCCCCGGGCCAAACGCAGCAAAGGCACAGACTCATGAGCATCAAGCTGATCACATTCGACCTCGACGACACCCTCTGGGACACCGCGCCGGTGATCGCCAGCGCGGAAGTCGTGCTGCGCGACTGGCTGCAGGCCAATGCACCGATACTCGGCGGTGTGCCGGTGGAACACCTTTTCGCCATCCGTGAACGCCTGGTGCAAGCCGAACCGGGCCTGAAGCACCGCATCAGCGCCCTGCGCCGGCGGGTGCTGTTCCACGCTCTGGAAGAGGTCGGCTACAGCGAGAAGCATGCGCAGGATCTGGCCAACGAAGGTTTCGAAGTGTTCCTGCATGCGCGGCATCAGGTCGAAGTGTTCCCCGAGGTGCAACCGGTGCTGGAGATTCTGCGCCACCACTACACCCTAGGCGTGGTCACCAACGGCAATGCGGACGTGCGTCGCCTGGGCCTGGCCGACTATTTCAAGTTTGCCTTGTGTGCAGAAGACCTGGGGATCGGCAAGCCGGACCCGGCGCCGTTCATGGAGGCGCTGAAGCGTGGAGAGGTCGAAGCCGGTGCAGCAGTGCATGTGGGCGATCACCCTGGCGACGATATCGGCGGGGCGCAGCGCGCCGGATTGCGAGCGGTGTGGTTCAACCCACAGGGCAAGGCGTGGGCGGGCGAACAGGCGCCGGATGCGCAGATCCAACGGTTGTCGCAGCTACCCGATGTGATTGCGCGCTGGCGCTGACAGGGGCCGCTCTGCGGCCCAATCGCCGGCAAGCCGGCTCCCACAAAGGGCACCACCGTCCTCCTGTAGGAGCCGGCTTGCCGGCGATGAGGCCAACACAGGCAACACAAACCCACCAGCCACAAAAAAGCCCGCAGCGACGGCGGGCTTTTTTGCACTCAGCCACTCAGATAGGGCGGCTACCGTACTTGTTGTCCGGCTTCTTGGGCGGGTCGGCGACCACGTTGGCCTCGACTTCCTGAACCTTGCCGCCACGCGCCAGGAACTCTTCCATGGCCTTGGCCAGGGCGTCACGTTCCTTCTGCTTGGCTTCCATACTCGGCATCTCGTCTACCGAGACAGCCGCCTTGGACTTGCCCTTGGCAGTCGGTGCCGGGCTGCTGTCGTCATCGCCGGCATCTTCAGCGACATCGTCAGCCGCCGCTTCGAGGCCCTCATCGGCCTCGTCTTCGTCGCCTACTTCGAGGTCATCATTTTCCAGATCGTCGTCGCTCATGTTCTACCTCATGACTTGCGAAAAGCAGGTTAGTTATAGACCAGTGCAGCCGTAGACCGGCAGCCACCAGTGAAAATTCAACTGGCCGTGGGTTGGCCACTGCCCTTGGGTCGGCACTCCTCATGGGAGGCGGCACCCAGCAGGCCCTGCTCCTGGCAGGGCCTGACAAAAATCCTTTAGCCCCTGCTGGCCACACGCTAATGGCAAGCCTAGCAAAGGCTGAGGAAGCGTGTGGACTGCTCGTCAAACACCCTTCGGCGCGCATTCTAGCGCGCCCGTGGAAAAAGCAAAGCTCCATCAATGCCTAGCTTGTTGTAAGTTTTTGCCCTACGTCGCGAACGTGAGTGATAAACCGTTTGCACTGCGGGAAAAGGCAAAAAACAGGCAAAAAAATGCCCGGCAAGCCGGGCAAGTTTTCCAGCGTCGCAGTTACAGGTTGTAGCCGCGTTCGTTGTGTTGAGCCAGGTCGAGGCCGACCGACTCTTCTTCTTCGTTTACCCGCAGGCCCATCACCACATCCAGCACCTTGAGGATCACGTAGGTGACGATGGCGGTGTAGCCAACGGTGAAGATCACACCCTTGGCCTGAATCCAGACCTGGGCACCGATATCGGTGACCGCGCCGAAGCCGCCCAGGGCCGGTGCCGCGAACACGCCGGTGAGCATCGCACCGACGATACCGCCGATACCATGCACACCAAAGGCATCGAGCGAGTCGTCATAGCCCAGCTTGCGTTTGAGGCTGGTGGCGCAGAAGTAGCAGATAACACCAGACGCCAGGCCGATCACCAGGGCGCCCATCGGGCCCACGGTACCTGCCGCCGGAGTAATGGCAACCAGGCCAGCGACCACGCCGGAGGCGATACCCAGGGCGCTCGGTTTGCCGTGGAAGATCCATTCGGCGAACATCCAGCCCAACGCAGCGGCAGCGGTGGCGATCTGGGTCACCAGCATGGCCATGCCGGCCGTGCCGTTGGCCGCTGCGGCAGAGCCGGCGTTGAAGCCGAACCAGCCGATCCACAGCATGGCAGCGCCCATCAGGGTGTAGCCCAGGTTGTGTGGGGCCATTGGCGTGGTCGGGTAGCCTTTGCGCTTGCCCAGCACCAGGCAGCAGACCAGGCCCGCGATACCGGCGTTGATGTGCACAACCGTGCCGCCAGCGAAGTCCAGCACGCCCCAATCCCACATCAGCGCGCCGTCACCGCTCCAGACCATGTGCGCGATCGGTGCGTAGACCAGGGTGAACCAGATGCCCATGAACACCAGCATCGCGGAGAACTTCATGCGCTCGGCGAATGCACCGACGATCAGCGCCGGGGTGATGATGGCGAAAGTCATCTGGAAGGTGATGAAGACGGCCTCAGGGAACAGCGCGGCGGCAGAGGTCAGCCCCGACGGCGTGACGCCGCTGAGGAACGCCTTGGAGAAGCCGCCAACGAAGGAATTGAAATTCAGTACGCCCTTTTCCATACCCGTGGTATCGAAGGCCATGCTGTAGCCGTAGATGACCCAGAGAATGCTGATCAGGCCGGTGATTGCGAAACACTGCATCATCACCGACAGCACGTTCTTGGAACGCACCATACCGCCGTAGAACAGGGCCAGGCCCGGAATGGTCATGAACAGCACCAGCGCCGTGGACGTGAGCATCCAGGCGGTGTCGCCGGAGTTCAGCACTGGGGCAGCATCCTCTGCCAGGGCAAGGCCCGGCATTACGAGGGACAATAGGGCTCCTAGCCCTGCGATCTTACGCAGAGTCATGTTGTTTTCTCCTGGGGCGTTGGGTTTGGTGAGGCTTTTTCGGCGCTTAGATCGCGTCGGTATCGGTTTCGCCGGTACGGATGCGGATCGCCTGCTCCAGATTCACCACGAAGATCTTGCCGTCACCGATCTTGCCGGTGTTGGCCGCCTTGGTGATGGCTTCGATCACGCGATCGAGGTCCTTGTCGTCGATGGCCACGTCGATCTTCACCTTGGGCAGGAAATCGACCACGTACTCCGCACCGCGATACAGCTCGGTGTGGCCCTTCTGCCGGCCGAAGCCTTTGACTTCGGTGACGGTAATGCCCTGCACGCCGATTTCCGACAGCGACTCGCGCACGTCGTCCAACTTGAACGGCTTGATGATGGCTGTGACTAGCTTCATGAAACTCTCTCCCGATTTGGTGGACTTGCCCCAGGAAAACAAACCCGTCTCAAGTCTAAGCGCAGCGGTTGGCTTTGTAACGCGTCGTCGGCATCCGGCTCCGCGTGCGCACTGCCTGGTCACAAGGAACTGCATCAGTGCATGGCTCGCTCAGGTCTTTGCAGAAACCTTGCCAGTTCCGTTAAAACGCGGGAAAACAGGGCCTTGCATGAAGTACCTGGCATTGGCCAGTCGCCAGTATCGAAAAGATGCACAACTTCGGTGCGCGCACAGCTGGCGGGCTGCTCGAAAAACGTGCAACCAAAGGGTGATTTTCCCCGTGCTACACTGCCAGCCATTTCTCGCTTTCAGTGGATTGCCGCACATGCTCGCGCCCAAAGCCCTTCTCGACGCCCTGAGCGACCAGGCCTCGCGCCTTTTCAGCGGTGACACCGCCCAGCCCCGCGCAGAACTGGAAAGCCAGTTCAAAGTGCTGATGCAAGGTGCCTTCAGCAAACTGGATCTTGTCAGCCGCGACGAGTTCGACAGCCAGATGGTGGTTCTGGCGCGCACTCGCGCACGCCTGGAAGCCCTGGAAAAGCAGGTTGCCGAGCTGGAAGCCCGGATGGCGCCAGCCACCCCGGAGTAAAAAACCGTAAAGGAGTGCTCACCATGAAAGTCAGTGCCCGCAATGTGTTTGAAGGTACCGTCAGCGCCGTTCAGCCCGGAGCGGTCAACGCCGAGGTCGAACTGACCTTGGGCGGCGGTGAGAAGCTGGTGGCCGTCGTGACCATGGCCAGCCTGCATAACCTCAACATCAACGTCGGCAAGCAGGCGGTCGCCCTGGTCAAGGCGCCATGGGTCGTACTGATGACCGAGGCCGCTGGATACCGGCTTTCGGCCCGCAATGCCCTGGAAGGCGAAGTGGTGCGAGTCGGCGACGGCGCGGTCAACGCTGAAGTGGTGCTGAAGCTTGCCGGCGGCACTCACGTGTTCTCCATCGTCACCCGCGAGGCGGTGCAGGAGCTGGGCCTAGCACCCGGCAAAAAAGCCACAGCGTTGATCAAGGCGTCACACATCATCCTCGGCGCCAAGCCGTAAAAAGGCCCGCCCTCAAGCAGATGCCTGTTGGCGGTCCTTTCCAGGGCCGCGAACCTTCGGCGGCAGCTCACGCGCATCCAGATCACCGCGGAACAACGCCGCACCGCACACCGTGATCAGGGTTTTCACCACGCTGTGCGAGTTGAGGATCTGCGCGCGGATTTGCTCGATGTGAATATCTTCTGGCTGTAGCGCGACCGCACGGTTGACCCATTCGATGGCGGCAAAGCGGCTCTGCTTGCGAGTACCGTGGCCATGCATCCAGGCCAGACCGAGTTCCGCGCAGGCACGCCCGGCGATTGCCGCATCGGGAAATTCCACCAAGCCCAGCAGGTAGGCAACCCCCTCTGCATGCTCGCGCTCATCGCCGAATGTCCGCTGCAGAATACCCAACTGCAGGCGTGCCCCGGCATCGAGTTGCTCGTTGCCCAGGCAGTCGAGCAACAAGCGCCTGACCACCAGCATCTCACTACGCCCATGCAAGGCTTCACGGTCACGCATACGCCGACAGGCCAAATCGTACTTGGCCAGCTGACTGCCGGACTGTGCGGCGCACTGCAGCCAATGTTCGGCGGACGCGCAATCCCGATAGTACTCCGGGGTGTTGGCAAACCGGCCGCAGTGCAACGCGTAGAGCGCAGCCGCGGCGTCGGGCAACTTGAGTTCGGCGCACTGCAGGAAAAGGAAATAGGCAGCATCGTGCAAGTTGGCGGCCCAAAGCAGGCGTGGTACTTCGAGCACATCGAAACCCAGGCCCTCGCGCCCACATTGGCGATTGACGGCTGCATGCAACCAGACCCTTGCCTGCTCAACGGATTGCTCGAAACCCCACATGCCAAACTGGTGCCCCACAGCCCGCAATGCGCAGGCCGCTGCCTGCCTGCGGCTTTCACACAGACGCTCGATGGCCATACGGAAAGCAGGCGTGGTGCCGGGCTCCCCGTGGAACAACACGAGACAGACAAAGCTGTAGAACGGCTCACCGATTGCCGGCACGAAACCTTGGTCAGGGTAAAGCTCGACACTGTCGATGAAGTCGCGATGCGCGCCACGGCAATGCTGCAGCGATACGTATCGAAAGGCGCCGCGCAAGGCCAGCAAGGTTGCACGCTCCTTTGCCCTGAGCTCCCGTTGCGCCCACGCCTCGAAAGTTAACTGCCAGGCCACGATCTGTTGCGACTGCTCGGCTTTGGGCAACCAGAACGCGTCCTCCACGGCCAGCCAGCGAATCGCATTGCGCAGACGCTCATTCCAGTGAAGACAGAACGAGCTGCTGGCGAGTTCATCGATCGCCTCATAGCTGCCGCCCCATCGCGGTGTCAGGTAGCGCGCATAGGCTTCGATCGCCTCGAAGCAGCCGGGTTGCCAGGCCAGCGCATGACGCAGCCAGTAATCTTTAGCACCCTCCCCTTCTGGCAGGCGTGCATCAAGGCAGCCGGGTAAGGCCTGCGGCAGTTCCACCAGCGGTGCCAGGCCATATTTGACCAGCAATGGCGCCGCTGCCTCCTGCACCTCCACGTCGGCGTGCGCACTGGGTCGAAAGCGCGCAGCCTGACCGTGGAACAGTTCCACCAGCCAGCCAGGCTCGTGGAAGTGCGCGCTGATCTGCAGCATCCCGATGGCCGCCGCTACGGGTTGTGAACTGCGCTCCATAGCCCGCAGAAAGTGCCCCGTGGCCGTCTCGCAGGCTTGTTCCACAGCCAGCCTGCGCGCCTGGGAAATAGCATGGGAACCCACACTACCAAGGATGTGGCACGCTCGATTGAGGCAATGGAAGCCCATCGCCAATTGCGGGTGATAAGCCTTGGGGCAGGCGTCGATCCACGCCTTGAGCAGTTGCGTCAGCGCCTTGCTGCCGTGGGTATCCCAATCGAGCAGCATATGCCCTTGTACCGCCTCCATATAGGCCGGGCAATCGCCGGGCGGTGCTTGCTGCCAATGCACCTGGAGGCTATCGAAATAGCGGCTGAGTTCAGCGAATTCATTGGCCTGCACCCGTTCACGAATCTGTTGGCGGGTGCGATTGAGCGTTTGCACGGGCAGTACCTTAAGTCCATTTTCTGGATCGCGTTGTCGTCCGGTGGCAACGGCAGTAACGCTTGAACACTAAGCGATAGTTCGGCGCCCTGCAAAGATATTGGATCCATTATTTGTCAGATTCTATGAATCCGCAGGGAAAATCCCTGCGCTGAAAAACCCCGACGCATTGTTCCAGCGCTGACCCTTCAGCACCTCACTATGCTTGCCAGAGCCGCAGGAGCGGCCCCTCATCAGCGACAACGGAGCGTCCATGTCTCTTGCCCTCGTCCACAGCCGCGCCCAAGTCGGCGTGCAGGCACCCGCGGTCAGCGTCGAAACCCACCTTGCCAATGGTCTGCCACATCTCACACTGGTCGGTTTGCCGGAAACTACCGTCAAGGAAAGCAAGGATCGGGTGCGTAGCGCCATCGTCAACTCCGGCTTGAACTACCCGCAACGGCGCATTACCCAGAACCTGGCACCTGCCGACCTGCCCAAGGACGGCGGGCGCTACGACCTGGCCATCGCCCTGGGCATCCTTGCCGCCGACGCACAGGTGCCGGTCGCGGCGTTGGTCGACATCGAATGCCTTGGCGAACTGGCGCTATCTGGTAAGTTGCGCCCGGTACAGGGCGTACTGCCCGCTGCGCTGGCCGCACGCGAATCAGGCCGCGCTCTGGTGGTGCCACGTGAGAACGCCGAGGAGGCGAGCCTGGCGGGCGGTCTGGTGGTGTATGCGGTTGGGCATCTGCTGGAACTGGTGGCGCACTTGAATGGCCAGGTGCCGCTGCCGCCCTTTGCCGCCAATGGCTTGATATTGCAAAGCCAGCCCTACCCTGATTTGAGCGAGGTCCAAGGGCAGATCGCCGCCAAGCGCGCCTTGCTACTGGCAGCGGCCGGGGCGCACAACCTGCTGTTTACCGGCCCGCCTGGCACCGGCAAGACCCTGCTCGCCAGCCGCCTGCCCGGCCTGCTGCCGCCACTGGATGAACATGAAGCGCTGGAAGTGGCGGCCATCCAGTCGGTCAGTGGGCATGCGCCACTCAACAGCTGGCCGCAACGGCCCTTTCGCCACCCGCACCACTCGGCCTCGGGCCCCGCGCTGGTGGGCGGCGGCAGCAGGCCGCAGCCCGGAGAAATTACCTTGGCACACCACGGCGTGCTGTTTCTCGACGAGTTACCAGAGTTCGAGCGACGCGTTCTGGAGGTGCTGCGCGAACCGTTGGAGTCCGGCGAAATCGTGATCGCTCGGGCGCGGGACAAAGTGCGTTTCCCGGCACGTTTCCAATTGGTAGCGGCAATGAACCCCTGCCCGTGCGGCTACCTCGGTGACCCCACAGGCCGCTGCCGCTGCAGCACCGAGCAGATCCAGCGCTACCGCAACAAGCTGTCCGGCCCCTTGCTCGACCGCATTGACCTGCACCTGACCGTGGCCCGTGAAACTACCACGCTCAATAACCAGCCCAGCGGGGAAACCAGTGCCGATGTGGCCGCTCGAGTAGCCACGGCGCGTGAGCTGCAGCAACGGCGACAAGGCTGCGCCAACGCCTTCCTCAACCTTGAAGGGCTACGCAGCCATTGCCAGCTGCAGGCTGCGGATCAAGCCTGGCTGGAAATCGCCTGCGAACGATTGAGCCTTTCCCTGCGCGCGGCACATCGCTTGCTGAAAGTGGCGCGAACGCTGGCTGATCTCGAAGGGGCCGGTCCGATTGCACGGGAGCATGTGGCCGAAGCGCTGCAGTACCGACCGGCGACGTCTTGAACAGTCTCTATTGACGAGACAATGTGTCCTCCGACTGACTGATTGTTCGGGCAGGCCACAATCTCCAGAATGGTCCTCCACACTGTTCTAACGCTGCCCCGGCAGCTCATGGAGTACGAGCCAATGCCACACGAAGGCAGCCTTCTGCAAACCGCGGTGATCTTCCTGCTCGCCGCCGTCCTCGCCGTCCCCCTGGCCAAACGCCTGCAACTGGGCGCCGTGATCGGCTACCTGCTGGCTGGCGTGGCCATCGGCCCCCAGGCCCTGGGCCTGATACGCGACACCGAGAGCGTGGCGCACATCTCCGAACTGGGGGTGGTCTTGCTGCTGTTCATCATCGGCCTGGAGTTGTCGCCCAAACGGCTGTGGTTGATGCGCAAATCGGTGTTCGGCGTCGGTACTGCTCAGGTGCTGCTGACCGGCGCGGTGATCGGTGCCATCGCACTATTCGGCTTTGGCCAATCGCTGCCGGCCGCCGTGGTGCTTGGCCTGGGCCTGGCGTTGTCGTCCACCGCCCTTGGCCTGCAGAGCCTGGCCGAGAGCAAGCAACTCAACGCTCCGCATGGCCGCCTGGCCTTCGCCATTCTGCTGTTCCAGGACATAGCCGCGATTCCGCTGATCGCGCTGGTGCCTTTGTTGGTAGCGAGCGGCCCAGACACCAGCCACGGCGACAGCCTGCAACATGGCCTGAAAGTGTTCGCCAGCATTGCCATCGTGATCGTAGGCGGGCGTTACTTGCTGCGCCCGGTATTCCGCACCGTGGCCCGCACCGGCCTGCCGGAAGTGTCCACCGCCACCGCTCTGCTGGTGGTCATCGGTACCGCCTGGCTAATGGAAGAAGCCGGTATCTCCATGGCGCTGGGTGCATTTCTCGCCGGCCTGTTGCTGGCCGACTCGGAATACCGGCATGAGTTGGAATCGCAGATCGAACCGTTCAAGGGCCTGCTGCTGGGGCTGTTCTTCATCAGCGTCGGCATGGGTGCGAACCTGAGCCTGCTGCTTGAGATGCCGCTGGTACTGCTGGGCCTCACCCTGCTGTTGGTGACGGTAAAGCTGGTGCTGCTGATCGGCATTGGGCGCCTGGCCGGCGGCCTGAACAGCGCCAGCGCGCTGCGCCTGGGCATGGTGCTGGCGGCAGGGGGCGAATTTGCCTTCGTGGTGTTCAAGCTGGGCAAGGACCAAGGCCTGTTCGATACCCTGACCTACGACCTGCTGCTGATGACCATCACCCTGTCGATGGCCATCACTCCACTGCTGATGCTCGGCTGCGCCCGTGCCCTCAAGCGTCCGCAACCCGTGCGTGAAGTGCCTGAGCAGTACAAGACTATCGACGCCGGCACCCCGCGCGTGGTGATCGTCGGCATGGGCCGCATGGGACAGATCGTGTCGCGCATCCTGCGGGCACAAAAGATCCCATTCATTGCCCTGGAAACCTCGGTGGATGCCATCGAGATGACCCGCATGTTCGAACAGGCACCGGTGTTCTACGGCGACCCGTTACGTGCAGAGGTACTGCATGCGGCCAAGGTCGGCGAGGCCGAGTATTTCGTGATCACCACCGACGACCCGGAAGTGACGACTCGCACAGCGGAACGGGTCAAGCGCCTGTACCCGCACCTGAAAGTGCTGGCCCGCGCACGCAACCGCCAGCACGTGCACAAGCTGGTGGACGTGGGTGCAGAGCCCATTCGCGAGACATTCTATTCGAGCCTGGAAATGACCCGCCGTGCGCTGGTGGGGTTGGGGCTGAGCAGCGAGCAGGCGGCGGACCGGATCGAGCGGTTTACCCAGCATGATGAAGAAGTACTGGTGGCGCAGGGGCAAGTGCGCAACGACCGAGCCAAGGTGATGCAGACGGCGAAAGAGGCGCGGATGGAGTTGGAGCGGTTGTTTGATTCGGATGCGCAGTGAGTTTCGGGCAATCACCAGCCGCGTAATCTGCGGATGTTCACGGTGGGCGGCCTGCCACAGATCGTAAGCCGCCTGCTCGGCAAGATACTCCCTGGCATCGCCGAGGCCCACCAGTTCGAGGCGATAAGCCAGATCAGCAGATATTGCGGCACGACCATTGAGAACGGTGGATAGCAGCGCTACGCCTTTCTGCCGCGTAATCAAAAGGGCCACTGTCACCAGTGGCCCCGAGAACATGCTTGATATTCGTATTCACACCCTCAAGCCGGGGTGTGGAGGCCCCACCCGACGCTGATGACTCAGCCATCGACGGGGTTCCTACGCCAGCTAGCGCCGCTGAATGGCAGCCTCATCAACCTCCCCCAATGTCACTTGCCTGCAGTCAACGCGTTGTAGCTGGTAATCAGGTTCCGGTAATCCGGAATGTGATTGGAGCACAGCGCCGCCAGGCCTTCGATATCGTTGCGCCAGTCGCGGTGCAGCTCACAGGCCACGCCGAACCAGGTCATCATCTGCGCGCCGGCCTGGGTCATACGGTTATGGGCAGCATCACGGGTCATGGCGTTGAAGGTGCCGGAGGCATCAGCGACCACGAACACTTCGAACTCTTCTTCCAGCGCGGCCAGTGCAGGGAACGCCACGCAGACTTCGGTTACCACACCGGCGATGATCAGTTGCTTCTTGCCGGTTGCCTTCACGGCTTTGACGAAGTCTTCGTTATCCCAGGCGTTGATCTGGCCAGGGCGAGCAATGTACGGGGCATCCGGGAACAGGGCTTTGAGTTCCGGCATCAGCGGGCCGTTGGGGCCTTGTTCGAAACTGGTGGTGAGGATGGTCGGCAGGTTGAAGAATTTGGCCAGGTCGGCCAGCGCCAGCACGTTGTTCTTGAACTTGTCCGGCTCGATGTCGCGCACCAGAGACAGCAAGCCAGCCTGATGGTCGACCAGCAGCACGGCTGCATCGTCTTTGTTCAGGCGGTTGTAGGTGAATTTGCTCATGGTCTGTGCTCCTAAGGGTTTCGATTTTTAAGTAAGTTGGGTGTCTCGCGTTGATGGGTAAAGATTAAAATCATCACCTTTGTTGCGGTAGACTGCGAAAATTGCCCTTAGCGTTCCACCTGGAGAACGATCATTGGAAGATTTGAACTCCCTCTACTACTTCACGCAGGTAGTCGAACATGGCGGTTTCGCCCCCGCAGGGCGGGCGCTGGATATGCCGAAGTCCAAGCTTAGTCGGCGTATCGCCGACCTGGAGGATCGCCTTGGCGTGCGCTTGCTACACCGCACCAGCCGGCACTGTTCGCTGACCGAGATCGGCCAGGCCTACTACAACCGGTGCCTGGCCATGCGCGTGGAAGCCGAGGGCGCGGCGGAGATCATCGAGCGCAACCGCAGCGAACCCCGCGGCCTGGTGCGCATCAGCTGCCCCACCACCCTGCTCAACGCCTGGGTCGGGCCGATGCTGACCCGTTACATGCTCAAGTACCCGCAGGTGGAACTGTTCATCGAGAGCACCAACCGCCGTGTCGACCTGCTGCATGAAGGCTTCGACCTGGCGCTGCGGGTACGCTTCCCGCCGCTGGAGAACACCGACATGGTGATGAAGGTGCTCAGCAACAGCACCCAGTGCCTGGTGGGCCACCCGCGGTATCTGGAGCAACTGCCGGCAGGCTTCGACCCGCAACTGCTCGGCACATTGCCCAGCGTGCATTGGGGCGGCGCCCAGCGCGAGTACCAGTGGGAGCTGTTCCAGGGCGAGGACACCGGCCGCAGCATCGTGATTTCGCATACGCCGCGCATGGTCACCGATGATTTGTTCGCACTGAGGCATTTCGTGGTGGCGGGAGTGGGCATTGCGCACTTGCCGCGCGTGGCGGTGCGCGAAGATCTGGCGGAAGGCAGGCTGGTGGAATTGTTGCCGCAATGGCATCCGCGCTGCGGCATCGTGCATGCGATTTTCCCGTCGCGGCGCGGGTTGTTGCCGTCGGTGCGGTCGCTGATCGATCATCTGGCCGAGGAGTTTGCTGTCAGCGATATGGCGTGAATCCGTATTGGCCCTATCGCCGGCAAGCCGGCGCCCACAGGTAAAGCACTGGCCTCAAGAGCGGTGCTGTACCAGTGGGCGCCTGCAGGGTCAACTCACCTCAAAACGCAAAGCATGAACACCCAAGCGCACCCCAGAACCCCTGATAATCATTCACCGGCACGCTCGAATGCCGCGCCTTGTCATGACTGTGCGCATGCACCCCGCAAGGCCCGCTGCACTGATGCACTGCCGCCAGCGACGGCGTACCCACCCGCCAGTGACCCGGCACCTTGACCACCGGCGACCATTCCGGCAGTACCGGCATCTGAGCCGGCCCAAGCTTGTCGAACTCGGCGGCGCCATACACCACCTTGCCATCGACGATGGTCAGCACCGACTCGATGCCCTTGATCGCCTCCTCCTCGACACTGAAGAAGTCCAGCGACAGCGCCGCCAAGTCTGCCAGCTGCCCCACCTTGATCTGGCCCTTCTTGCCCTGCTCGCTGGAGAACCAGGCGCTGCCCTGGGTGAACAGCTGCAACGCGGTATCGCGACTCAGGCCTTCTGGATACAGCTCCATGCCACCGACGGTCTTGCCGCTGACCATCCAGTACAGCGAGGTCCACGGGTTGTAGCTGGAAACACGTGTTGCATCGGTACCGGCCCCAACCGGCACGCCCATCTCGAGCATGCGCTTGATCGGCGGGGTGTGCTCGGCGGCCTTGGCGCCGTAGCGGTCGACGAAGTATTCACCCTGGAACGCCATGCGGTCCTGGATGGCAATACCGCCGCCCAGCGCCCGGACACGCTCGATATTCTGCGGTGTGATGGTCTCGGCATGGTCGAAGAACCACGGCAGGCCATTGAACGGAATGTCGCGATCGACCTTCTCGAACACGTCGAGCATGCGCGAGATCGATTCGTTGTAGGTGGCATGCAGGCGGAACGGCCAGCGCTGCTCGACCAGATGGCGGACTACCGGTTCCAGCTCTTCTTCCATGGTTTGCGGCAGGTCCGGGCGCGGTTCGAGGAAGTCCTCGAAGTCGGCGGCCGAGAACACCAGCATCTCCCCGGCACCGTTGTGCCGCAGGAAGTCAGTGCCACTGTGCAGTTTCACGCTGGCGGTCCACCGCTTGAAGTCGTCCAGCTCTTCCTTGGGCTTCTGGGTGAACAGGTTGTAGGCGATGCGCACGGTCAGCTGGTCATTGTCGGCCAGCTCCTGGATCACTTGGTAATCATCCGGGAAGTTCTGATAACCGCCGCCAGCATCAATGGCGCTGGTCAGGCCCAGACGGTTGAGCTCACGCATGAATTGGCGGGTCGAGTTGACCTGATACTCCAGCGGCAGCTTCGGCCCCTTGGCCAGCGTCGCATAGAGGATCGCCGCATTGGGCCGAGCGATAAGCATGCCGGTGGGGTTGCCGAATTTGTCACGCTGGATTTCCCCGCCAGGCGGATTGGGCGTGGACTTGTCGTAGCCCACCGCCTTGAGGGCCGCACGATTGAGCAGCGCGCGGTCGTACAGGTGCAGCAGGAAGACCGGGGTGTCAGGCGCGGCCTGGTTGATTTCCTCCAGGGTCGGCATGCGTTTTTCAGCGAACTGGAACTCGTTCCAGCCGCCGACCACACGTACCCACTGCGGGGTTGGCGTGCGCGCCGCCTGGTCCTTGAGCATGCGCAGGGCATCTGCCACCGACGGCACGCCTTCCCAGCGCAGTTCCAGGTTGTAGTTCAGGCCGCCGCGGATCAGGTGCAGGTGCGAGTCGTTCAGGCCTGGAATCACCGTGCGCTGCTTGAGATCGATGATCTGGGTACTGTCGCCCTTATGGGCCATGGCTACGGCGTCGTTGCCCACTGCAATGAAGCGGCCATCCTTGATGGCGACGGCAGTGGCGGTGGGCTGTTCACGGTCAACCGTGTGCAGTTTGCCGTTGAACAGGATCAGGTCGGCGATCATGGAACCTCCTTGGAGCGATGCAGGGTCGTTGGGGTTGATGAAGCCTAGCAACAGCCGGCGTTCATGCTGGTCAGCTCAGCCACGCAGCCACTTGGCGCAGCGGCGGGTTACCCACGGCATGATGTAGAACACCACGGGCAGGATGATGAACAGGTTGACGATCAGGTTGCCCAGGATCCCCCAGCCAAGTTGTGGGAAGCGCGCGAACAGCGGCTCCAGCAGCTGCGGCACGAGCAGGGTCATCGGGCAGATCACCAGGTAGGTCAGCAGCGCTTGCTTCCAGCGAGGCGGCTGCCGGGCACCGCTGCTCGGCGGGGTGAACCAGAACTCCGGATCCTCATGCACCTGGGGGTTGTCGCCGCCCTCGAGCAGCGGCAGCACTTCGTTGACCAGTGCCTGGCGCTCGGCGGAGTTGACCCAGGCCTGCAGCAGGCTGGCATCAGCGAAGCGCACCACGGTGGTGAAGTGCAGGCCACCGTCATCTGGGCGAATTACGTTGACGTCCAGGTGGCCTGGCTGACGGCGCGCGGTACTGACGGTGCGCTTGAGCCAGGCTTCATAGCTTGCCAGCGCCTGGGCGCGGACTTTGTGCTGGATGACCAGGGTCACCACGTTGCGGTTGTCTTGGCCGGAGGTGTTCATCGACGTTCCTTGGGATGAGCGAAGCATTGACGGGTTCTGCCGCACTGGCCGGGCACCGCTGTGGGTGCCCGGCAGGCCCGCTCACTTGGCAGCGTTGAACGCGTTGTAGCTGGTGATCAGGTTGCGGTAATCCGGGATGTGGTTGGAGCACAGCGCCGCCAGGCCTTCGATATCGTTGCGCCAGTCGCGGTGCAGCTCACAGGCCACGCCGAACCAGGTCATCATCTGCGCGCCGGCCTGGGTCATACGGTTATGGGCAGCATCACGGGTCATGGCGTTGAAGGTGCCGGAGGCATCAGCGACCACGAACACTTCGAACTCTTCTTCCAGCGCGGCCAGTGCAGGGAACGCCACGCAGACTTCGGTTACCACGCCGGCGATGATCAGTTGCTTCTTGCCGGTTGCCTTCACGGCTTTGACGAAGTCTTCGTTATCCCAGGCGTTGATCTGGCCAGGGCGAGCAATGTACGGGGCATCCGGGAACAGGGCTTTGAGTTCCGGCATCAGCGGGCCGTTGGGGCCTTGTTCGAAGCTGGTGGTGAGGATGGTCGGCAGGTTGAAGAGTTTGGCCAGGTCGGCCAGCGCCAGCACGTTGTTCTTGAAGGCGTCCGGCTCGATGTCGCGCACCAGAGACAGCAGGCCAGCCTGGTGGTCGACCAGCAGCACGGCGGCGTCGTCTTTGTTCAGGCGGTTGTATTTGAACGAGGTCATGGCGGTGCTCCTTGAGTGGGTGATTCAGTGTGTGTTGGGTGTTTCGCGTTGATGGACACACTTTAAAATCACCACCTTTGGAGCGGTAGACTGCGGAAATTGCCCTTAGCGTTCTATTTTGTGAACGATAGACTTACAGTCAATGTGCAATGGCTTGCCGTCGGTGATTGAGCGCTCGCACACCGGCGCCCCTTTCTGAACTGGAGAATTCTCACTTCGCTCCGTAGGACGTTTCCCAAAGCACTCTCAATGCCCCCCATCATTATTCCAGGGTGCTAGTTTCCAAGGGCTGAAAAACAAGCTGCCAATGTCGCTGAAAAGTTCAACGTATGCCTACTTGTACGGTGGCGCCGGAGGCGACTTTCTGGCGGGCGAGCAGTACTTGCATTTACAGGGCTGCTGCCCGGCGCGACGCTCATGAAATCTATAACTGAGAATTCACCCATGACAGAAACCTCCGACCTGCAAGCCTTAATTCAGAGGTACAAAGTAGAAACTTCACAGACACACATCGTTTCAATACCCAAATTCTTGATAATGATCAACCTGTCTGTGGGCGCTTATCTATTCTACTGGTATTATCGTCAATGGCTGCTTTCTCGTGGCCAGCGCGGCTTTAAACTAATACCCTTATTGTGCTGCCTTGCCGGGCCTCTGCTGATTTACCCGCTGCTGAAAAAAATAATGCGCCAATGCGAAGTGCGTACGCAGGGACTGAAATGCAGCCCTTGGAAAGTGACATTGATGTTCTGGTTACCCTATGCATTCACCATCGCCTGGCACTTCTCCGTGCCAGAAACACCGTCATCCCATCTCCCGCTGTCCATCACGATGCTTGTCCAGACGATACTTCTCGCCGTCTGCTGGAGCTTGCCGACGGTGGCGTTGATACACGTTCAGCAGGTTGCAAATGCCGGGGCGGGGGACACGCTCGGGCAACATAATGCGCAAATCACTTGGGCAAACGGATTATGGATCATAGCGAGTTGGATGCCGATCGCGGCCCTCATGGGTTACGTGGCCCGGTTCCTTTAGTAAACCCGTCCGAATTATTTGCAGATCGCAAAAATATTTCAGCACTGTAATAATTCAATGCCAATATCTTATTAACTTCAACCCCCAAATACAAGGGCACTTTGTCGACTTGCATCGCCCATCATGGGCCTTATAATGGCCCGCAATTTTCACACGCGCGATGTGTTTCATGAATTACTATTTTCGATTAAAAAATAGCGCCCTTGTGGAGTTTGATCCTGATCAATACACGCTATCGATAAAACCTTTACACACTCCACCAGAAGAAATAACCCTGGCCCGCGCAGACGCTCGAATACTCGAACTGCTGCTGCTCGAACCCGGGGAGATCTGCTCGCGTGAGGCCATCATGGCCTTCGCCTGGGATGATCGCGTGGTCTCGGCTGGCAGCCTCAACCAGTCTATCTTTACGCTCAGAAACATCCTTGGCGACAGCAAGGACCACGATCTGCTGGTCACCGTGCCGCGTCGCGGCTATCGCTTCAACAGCGATCACCTGGCATCTCCCGACGCCGATGCGGCGCCCACAGCCGAGCCTGTGCACGTCGAACATGCCTCGAGCAGGCCCGCGCGTCTGAATCTGCCGGTGGAAAAGCAGCAACTGAGTAGATGGGTCCGCCTGGGCTATCTGGCCGTCACGCTATTTACGCTATTTACCCTGTGGCAACTGTACGTTGCCTACAAGCCCCAGCGCGACCTTCACGTTGCATCGATAATAACGGAGGGTGAACTATCAATTACCGCCGTCGGCAAAAGCAGACAGGACGTCGATGCACTCAAGGCCGATATTCTAAGTTCGGGCATCACGACACGCCCACTGCTCGGCGAACTCTTTATCAGCCGTACCGGTTCACGCACAAATCTTTCTTGCGTCCGAAAGTCCGGGGACGCCTACAACTTGGAGTTTTCCTATCGTGAGGAGCGCCTCATCAGCATGATCGACAAGTGTCTGGGGGTTGAGGGTGAGTAAACATCACGCGGTACGGCGACATGCATTGATTATCACGTTGATCGTTGCGGCCTGCTTGGCGGCGCTGGCCGTGGCCTGGTCCGCGCCTTATGAAAACAGCCAGTCCTATCGCTCCGAAGGCCATCACTTCATGGGTGACGACACGCTGGACTTCAAGGAAAGGCTGACGATCAGCGAGCCCAGTGCGGTCATCAGCCTGCTTGAGCGCCAGGGTGAAAAAGAGCGGCATATCGCCGTGGGCGCTTCTTTGGTGGAGCGTTCTCGCTGGCGAGTGACGTTCAAGGTCGAGGATATTCAAGCGAGCAACGAGGAACAACTGTTCAACGTCAGTCGTCATTCTGAGCTGCTTTTCTCCCGTCAGTACTTCCGCCTGGGCTCCATCTTGAACCTGGCGGTGATACCCGTTCGTGGGGACGCGCTGTGCTACTACATCCTTGAGCTGGACCGCCTGCGCTGCATGAACAACTGACTGACCTGCAGCAGCTACCGGGCACAAATAACGATTTTTGATTCCTGTTTTCTTCGGCAAAGGCCCAGATTGCGGCGAGGTTTGTCGCCTCGACGTGAGGTCAACAGGAATCAATATGCCGCTCAGAAAACTCTCGGTCTTTGCACTCTCGCTAACGTTGTTCGGCTGCTCGATGGCCCCCAGCATCGACACCGAATTAACGGCCAAGGAAAAAGCCAGCACAGACCTGCAGCTCATCGAACATGATGACAAGACACTGGCCTGGAAGCGCTCCGCTGCGCCGTTCTGCGTCGATCACGAGAAAGTCGTGTTCATCAACTTGCCAAAAACCTTCTCGCTCGACAGCAGCGACCCGCGTCATGCCAAGTTCGATGGTGATGCCAACAAGCTACGCCAGCGCTTTCGCAGTCAGCTGGAAAAGCAACTCACCGACGCCGGCTACCGCCTGGTAGACAAGCCCACGGCCAAAGCACTCTCGCTCAACGTCTCGATTGCCAATATCGAACGCGCACCGCGTGATCCCAATGTCACCGAATACATCCCCATCGGCATGCTCGTCGGCCTTTCCCTGCATGCCACCGGCGTGCGCGATGAAACCCTCTATCTGGTGTTGCAGAGCGAGGTCAGCGACGGCCTGACCGACGAGATGCTGGGCCGCGCCCTGGACCGCGTAAGCGGCAAGAACATCGGCCAGTCCGCGACCCCGGATGTCGAGGACATCTATCCCGCCCTGGATAGCGCCGCCCAGCAGATTCGGGAACGCCTGGACCGGGAGTTCCAGCCGAAGAAACCGGCCTGACCTGGCCATCCTCCTCCCTACTCAAGCCATTGGATGACTGATGAAATTCGCAAAACCGCTTGTTGCTGCCCTGTTCATGTTCAGCACCTTCAACGCCTTCGCCGATGACCGCGGCCTTTATGTGGGCGGTGGTCTGACCCGGGTTGAAATCGACGAACACCAGATCAGCGACGACGACTCGGCCTACAAGGCTTTCGTCGGTTACCGCGTGAACCCATACCTGGCATTCGAAGGCGCCTGGGTCGACCTGGGCCACTTCGATGGCGATCACGGCAACTTCGATGGCCACTCGGTGCAGGCCACTGCCCACCTCGGCATGCCGATCGGCAAACGGGTGCGCCTGTTCGGCAGCCTCGGTGTGCATGCCTGGGATGCCGACCACGATATCGCCGGCGACAGCAATGACCTCGACATGACCTACGGGCTGGGTGTCGAGGTGGACGTACTGCGCAACCTGGGCGTGCGCCTGGAGCAGGAAGTGCTCAAGGTCGGTGACATCGACCTGGACCAGACCAGCGCCAGCGTCTACTTCATGTTCTGATACCACTGCGGCTCCTGTGTTGTGCAGCGAGCCGCACTCCTCGCTCCAATGCCTGCGCGTCGTGCGCCAAGCCAGTAGTAAATGCAGCCAACCTGCTCTTTACTAGCAACAGCCCACCGCGACGAGACCGGCATGTTCGCATTCATCCAGGATTACCCCTTGCTGATCGGCTCCTGCCTGATCCTGCTCGACCTGATCCTCTGGCAACTGATCCCTATCCAGCGCCGGCTTTGGCGTATCGGCACGCGGCTCGCGTGCTTTGTGCTGTTCAGTGCAGTGTTGATTGCCGCTGGCATGAGCCCGCTGCAGCCTGCGCCCTGGCCAGACGATGTATCACGCAACCTGATGGCCACGGTGCTGGCGATCGGCTGGTGGCTGTTTGGCGCACGCACGGTGACGGTGGTATTCGGCCTGCTGCTGGGCGCCCGTGGCAGCCATGGCGGGCGATTGCTGCAGGATGTGCTGGGAGCGTTGATCTTCCTGGCTGCGGTGGTGGCGGCCGCAGGCTATGTGATGCAACTGCCGGTCAAGGGATTGCTGGCCACCTCCGGGGTCATGGCCATCGTCATCGGCCTTGCGCTACAGAGCACCCTGGCCGATGTGTTCAGCGGCATCGTGCTGAACACCACACGGCCGTACCAGATCGGTGACTCGATCTCCATCGACGGCACCGAAGGCAAGGTGCTGGACATCGACTGGCGCGCCACGCGCCTGCTCACCGGCAGCGGCAGCCTGGCGGTGATCCCCAACTCGGTAGCGGCCAAGGCCCGATTGCTCAACCATAGCCGCCCGGCCGATGTGCACGGGGTGTCGATCAGCGTGGTGGTGCCGGCCAAGGTCCGTCCCAAGCGGGTTTTCGATGCGCTGGAAAAAGCCTTGCAAGGCACCAGCGCGATCCTCGCCGCGCCCAAGCCCAAGGTATCGGTCAAGGCGTCGACGCTGGAGTCGGTGGAGTACGAAGCCAGCGGTTTCGTCGGTGACATGGGCGCCAAGGGTGAGGCGCGCAATCAGCTCTTCGACCTGGCCCATCGGCACCTTGAGGCCAGCGGCGTGATGTGGAACGTCGACCTGGCCCTGCCACCGCGCAGCCGCCAGCGTGAAGTGCTGGACGAGGTGCGGGTGTTTCGCTCGCTCAGCGACGAAGAGCGCGACGCGCTGAGCCAACGCATGACGGCCGTGGAGTACCTGGCCGACCAGGTGATCCTGGGTGTCGGCGAGCAGTCCGACCACTTGCTGGTGATTGGCAGTGGCGTGGTCTCGGCGTCGGTGCGCGATGGCGACAAGCTGCTGGAAGCCGGCCGCATGGGGCCCGGCGAAGTGCTGGGGATCGAGGGTATTCTCGACGAGGATGCTTCGTTTGCCGAATTCCGTACGTTGACCGGTTGCGTGCTGTACCGCATCGAGAAGGAGCAGGTACGCAGTTGCCTGGTGCAACGTGGCGAGGTGCAAACGGCACTGAACAAGTTGCAGCGGTTCAGGCGTCAGAGCCGGGAATCACTGCTGTTGCAGAAGCCGGCCGCGATCAAGAAAGGCGGCTTCCTCAGCTGGTTGCACAAGTAGCTTTAGTGTCTGGACCGGCCCTATCGCCGGCAAGCCGGCTCCCACAGGTACAGCTCAGCATTCGATAGCTGTGGTGAACTTGTAGGAGCCGGCTTGCCGGCGATAGGGCCCGCAGTTACAGCACGACTCTCAAGCACTGCCCCGCGTGATACAGCGAGAACCCGGACTCGTAGAACGCCGTGCGCAACGAAGGCGCACTAACCCCTTTCATCGGCGAGAACGGAATCGGCAGGCCGCCTTCCTCCCCCTTGAGCAGAAACTCGGCAAAGGCCCGGCCGATCACGGTACCGGTGGTATTGCCCCGCCCGTTGTACCCCGTCACCGCCACCAGCCCCGGCGCCGGTTCGAACAGGCGCATCAGGTGGTCAGGCGTAAAGTCGATGCATCCGGTCCAGTGCATCTCCCACTCGACCTTGCCCAGATCCGGGTAGTAATGGCTCTGGATGCGGTCGGCCCAGCTGCGCACGAACCACGCCGGCTTGTTGTCGACCCGACCCAGGCTGCCCAGCAGCAGGCGCCCCTGGTCATCGCGACGAATGCTGCTGAGCACCGTGCGGGTATCCCACGAGCCCTGGCCGTGTGGTAGCACCTTGTCGGCAGCTGCGCCATGCAATGGCTTGGACGCCACCTGATAGTAGTAGCCACGGAAGAACTGCTTCTGCAGGTTGCTCCAGTCGCCTTCGGTGTAGGCACCGGTCGAGATCACCACCTTGTCGGCACGCACCGATCCGCGTGCGGTCTTCACCCGCCACGCATCGCCATCACGCTCAAGGCCTTCGACGGAAGATTGCTGGAACAACCTGCCGCCCAGGCGCACCGCGGCAGCTGCCAGCCCTTGGGTGTAGCCCATGGGGTTGATGGTGCCGGCGCGGCGGTCGAGCAGCGCGGCGGAAATCTTGTCAGTGCCGCAGTATTCCTGGCACTGGGCGCCGGTCAGCAGCTCGACGTCGGCTCCGCGGCGGCGCCATTGTTCGTGGCGGGCTTCGAGGTCGGCGATGCCGGTGGCGTTGTGCGCCATGTGCAGCGTGCCTTTGTGCTGGGCCTGGCAGTCGATGCCAAGGCGCTCGATCATGGCGAAGACTTCGCCCGGGGCGTCGCCCAATACTTTGTTCAAGCGGCTGCCCTGCTTCTGGCCCAGGGTCGCCTCGACATCGTCGGGGCGGATCCAGGTGCCAGCGTTGACCAGGCCTACGTTGCGTCCGGAGCCGCCGTGGCCGACTTTCCAGGCCTCCAGCAGAATCACCGACTTGCCCTGTTCAAGCAGGTGGATAGCTGCCGACAGGCCGGTAATGCCGCCGCCGATGACGCAGACATCGGCCTTGTGCTCACCGGCCAAGGCCTGGGCGGCGACGGTCGGTTGACTGATGTGTTCCCACAAGCATTGTTGACGCAGTTCGGACATGGCCCGGCTCCAGCGATATTGTTCTTGTTGGGGCTGCTTTGCAGCCCTATCGCCGGCAAGCCGGCTCCCACAAGGATCGCATCGTCGGCACGATCACTGTGGGAGCCGGCTTGCCGGCGATGCGGGGGCAAAGCCCCCGCCTGCGATCATCAGTCGAACACGATCCCTTGCGCCAGCGGCAGCTCGCGCGAGTAGTTCACGGTGTTGGTCTGGCGACGCATGTAACCTTTCCAGGCATCCGAACCCGACTCACGCCCGCCGCCGGTTTCCTTCTCGCCACCGAACGCGCCACCAATCTCGGCACCGCTGGTACCGATGTTGACGTTGGCGATGCCGCAGTCGCTGCCCGAGGCGCTCTGGAAGCGCTCCGCTTCACGAATGTCGGTGGTGAAGATGCACGAGGACAGGCCTTGCGGCACTTCGTTGTTCAAGCGCAGCGCTTCTTCGAAGTCGTCGTAGGCCAGCACGTAGAGGATCGGCGCAAAGGTTTCGTGGCGCACCACGTCGCTTTGCGCAGGCATCTCGGCAATCGCCGGCGACACGTAATAGGCGTTCGGGTACTGGTCGGCGAGCTGACGCTCACCACCGAATACCTGGCCACCTTCATCACGGGCCTTGGCCAGCGCGCCTTGCATGGCCTCGAACGACTGCCTGTCGATCAACGGGCCGACCAGGTTGTCCTTGCGTGGGTCGCCGATGCGCACCTTGCCGTAGGCCGCCTTGACCCGGGCAACCACTTCATCCTTGATCGAACGGTGCACGATCAGCCGACGCAAGGTGGTGCAACGCTGGCCAGCAGTGCCCACGGCGGAGAACAGGATGCCGCGCACTGCCAGGTCGAGGTCCGCGCTCGGGGCCAGGATCATGGCGTTGTTGCCACCCAGCTCGAGGATGCTGCGACCGAAACGGGCCGCTACGCGCGGGCCTACTTCACGGCCCATGCGGGTGCTGCCGGTGGCGCTGACCAGCGGAACGCGCGGGTCGTCGACCAGCGCTTCGCCGGCTTCACGGCCACCGATTACCAGTTGCGCGAGGCCAGCCGGAGCATCGCCAAAGGCTTTCAGGGCTTTTTCGAACAGCGCCTGGCAAGCCAGGGCGGTCAGCGGGGTCTTCTCCGATGGTTTCCACACCACCGCGTTACCGGCCACCAGGGCCAGGGCAGTGTTCCAGGCCCAGACGGCCACCGGGAAGTTGAAGGCGCTGATCACGCCGACCACGCCCAGCGGGTGCCAGGTTTCACGCATGTGGTGGCCAGGGCGCTCGGAGGCGATGGTCAGGCCGTACAGCTGACGCGACAGGCCGACGGCGAAGTCGCAGATGTCGATCATTTCCTGCACTTCGCCCAAGCCTTCCTGGGTGATCTTGCCGGCTTCGATCGACACCAGCTCGCCAAGGTCGGCCTTGTGTGCACGCAGCACTTCGCCGAACAGGCGTACCAGCTCGCCACGGCGCGGCGCCGGCACGCTGCGCCAGGCTTCGAAGGCGCTCTGGGCCTGATCGATGCGGGCGATGGTCTCGGCCTTGCCGAGCAGTTTCACCGAGGCGATCTGGCTGCCGTCGATCGGCGTGTGAACAGGGTAGTCGCCCTGGGTGTAAGCCGTGGCGGCAACGCCAAGGCGCTCGAGCAATCCAGCAACCATTTGTGCTTCTCCTACATCGGGTGATGGGGTGGAAAAATGATGTGGATCAGTATTAATCCGATCACACCGGTGCAACAAACGACCTTTATTCCGCTTATCATTCCGCCAGGTAATGAATTGAGCCACAGAGACCGCTATGTCCAAACGCCTGGTGCCCTCCATGACCGCCCTGCAGTGCTTCGAAGCTGCAGCCCGCCATCTGAGCTTTACCCGCGCCGCCGAAGAGCTGCACCTGACCCAGAGTGCGGTCAGCAAGCAGGTGGCACAGCTTGAAGACATGCTGCGTCACCACCTGTTCCTGCGCATCCGCCGGCGCCTGCAACTGACCCCAGCCGGCAGCCTGTACCTGGCCGAGGTCAACAAGATCCTCACCCAGGTCGACATGTCCAGCCGTTACGTACTGACCTACGGCGAGCAGACCGAGATATTGAAGGTAGCCACTCAACCGAGTTTTGGCGTGCGCTGGTTGATCCCGCACCTCAAGGGCTTTGGCAAGCGCCACCCGAACATCCACCTGGACATCCGCAACGAAATGGAGCCGTTTGCCCTGCTGCAAGGCTCGGCGGATGTGGTGTTCTTCTATGGGCAAGGCACCTGGCCGGGGGCGACCTGCGTCGAACTGTTCCGCGAACAGGTGGTGCCGGTGTGCGCGCCGGAGTTGCTGGGTGGGCGCGAATTGAAGGATGCCGGAGAACTTGCCGAACTGGTGCTGTTGCAGAGCACCTCGCGGCCCGAGGCCTGGCATGAGTGGTTCCTGGAGCTGGGCTTGCACAGCGTCAGCGCCTACCACGGGCCGCGGTTCGATACGTTCTACATGGCGTTGAGTGCGGCGCAGGCGGGGTGCGGGGTGGCGCTGGTGCCGCGTTATCTGGTGGCCAAGGAGTTGAACGAGGGGAGCCTGGTCATTCCATGGCGTCATGCGATGGACAGTGCCGGGGCGCATTACCTGGCGTATGCCGAGCATGCGGCGGAAGTGCCCAAGGTGCGGGCGCTGGTGGGGTGGATTCGAGAACAGCTTGACGCCTGACCGGCCCTATCGCCGGCAAGCCGGCTCCCACAGGGTGCGACGCGCTCCTTGTGGGAGCCGGCTTGCCGGCGATAGGGCCCTGAAGGTCGATCAAAAAAGGAATGACAGGCCCACTTTTTTTCGCTTGTGGCCATAGTGCATTCCCAGCTTTCATGTAAGCGTCCGAACCCAACCAGGAAGCTAGCGATGCCCGCCCTCGATTTCGTCAGCCCCGACAGCATCCGCGCGCAGTTCTCTGCCGCCATGTCGCTCATGTACAAACAGGAAGTGCCACTGTACGGCACGCTGCTGGAGCTGGTGAGCGAGATCAACCAGCAGGTCATGGCCCAGCAGCCCGCAGTGGCCGAGGCGCTGCGCTGGACCGGCGAAATCGAGCGCCTCGACCAGGAGCGTCATGGCGCCATCCGCGTCGGCACTGCCGAGGAGCTGGCCACCATTGCCCGCCTGTTCGCAGTCATGGGCATGCAGCCGGTCGGCTACTACGACCTCAGCTCCGCTGGCGTGCCGGTGCACTCCACCGCGTTTCGCGCGGTGCACGAACAATCGCTGCATGCCAGCCCGTTCCGCGTGTTCACCTCGCTGCTACGCCTGGAGCTGATCGACAACCCGCAACTGCGCGACTTGGCGCAAGGCATCCTGGCCAAGCGCAAGATCTTCACCCCCCGCGCCCTTGACCTGATTGCCCAGCACAAACGTGACGGTGGCTTGAATGCCACGGATGCCGCGGCTTTCGTACAAGAAGCCTTGCACACCTTCCGCTGGCACCACGACGCCACCGTCACGGCCGAGCAGTACCAGCAGCTGCACGACCAGCACCGCCTGATCGCCGATGTGGTGGCCTTCAAAGGCCCGCACATCAACCACCTGACGCCACGCACCCTGGATATCGACGCGATCCAGTTGGGCATGCCGGCCAAGGGCATCCCACCCAAGGCGGTGGTCGAAGGCCCGCCCACCCGCCGGCACCCGATCCTGTTGCGCCAGACCAGCTTCAAGGCGCTGCAGGAGAAGGTTGCCTTCATCGACCAGAAAAGCAGCGAAGGCAGCCACACCGCCCGCTTCGGCGAGATCGAGCAGCGTGGCGCTGCACTGACGCCGAAAGGCCGCCAGCTGTATGACCGCCTGCTCGATGCTACCCGTGCGGCACTGGGTGGCGTGCCTGCCGAGGCCAATGCCGAGCGCTACATGGCGCTGCTGCAGGAACACTTTGCCGAGTTCCCGGATGACCTGGCGCAAATGCGCGAGCAAGGCCTGGCCTACTTCCGCTACTTCGCCACCGAAAAGGGGCTGGCTGCGCGCGAGCAGAAAAGCCGCCCGACTGACCTGGCGGGGTTGATCGAAGCAGGTCATGTGCATTTCGAGGCATTGGTCTATGAAGACTTCCTGCCGGTGAGCGCGGCGGGCATCTTCCAGTCCAACCTGGGCGACGAGGCCCAGGTCGAATATGGCAGCAACGCCAACCGAGACGCGTTCGAGGCGGCCCTGGGGCTGCAGGTGCAGGATGAGCTGGCGTTGTATGCGCAGAGCGAGCGGCGCTCGTTGCAGGCCTGTGCGCAGGCGTTGGGTCTGAAGTTGGCGTAGGGCTCAGGAGGGTTGGGGCCACTTCGCGCCCCATTCGCTGGCAAGCCAGCTCCCACAGTGGGAGCCGGCACAGGCGACCTCTCTCATCTAGACCCGAAACCGATCCACTTCCTGCCGCAGTTGCGCCGCCAACCCTTCCAGCTCACGAGCCGTAAAGGCCAGCTCATTGGCCACATCCCGCTGCTCGCTGTTGGCCTGCGCAATGCTCTGCAAATTGCGGCTAAGCACCGTCGCCGTGCTGCTTTGCTCCTGGGTCGCGGTACTGATCACGGCAAACTGCTCGCCCGCCGCGCGGCTCTGTTCATCGATGCGCGCCAGCGCCTCGGCCACCTTGTCATTGCGCCCCAGCCCTTCTTGCATCAGCTGGTTTCCTTGCTCCAGGGTGCTGATGGCGTGGCCGGTCTGCTGCTGGATACTGGCGATCATCACGGAAATCTCGTCGGTCGCCTGGCGCGTACGCGCCGCCAGCCCCCGCACCTCGTCAGCCACCACGGCAAACCCTCGCCCCTGCTCGCCCGCTCGCGCAGCCTCGATGGCCGCATTGAGCGCCAGCAGGTTGGTCTGCTCGGCAATCGCGGTAATCACCCCGACGATCCCGCCGATTTCCTGCGAGCGTGCACCCAAGGTGTCCATCACCGTCGCAGTGCCGCCCAGGGCTTCAGCGATCTGGCGCAACGAACTCGACGCCTCATCCATGGCGCTACGACCGATCCGCGTCTGCTGGGCGTTGTCACGTGCCATGCGTTCGGTGCCGGCCATGTTGTCGGCAATGTTCATCGACGTGGCGCTGAACTCTTCCACCGCGCCGGCCATGCTGGTGATCTCGCCGGACTGCTGCTCCATGCCCTCACAGGCGCCAGCCGACAAACCAGCCAGGGAACGGGCGCGGCCACTGACCTGTTCGGAAGCTGTGCGGATGTGCTCGACCATGGTCGCCAGCGCTTCGCCCATCGTGTTGAAGCTGCGCGCCAGTTGGCCAATTTCGTCATGGCTGGCAATTGCCAGGCGCGCATTCAGGTCACCGGCACCCAGTGCCTCGGCCTGACGCACCAGGTCGTCCAGCGGGCGCAATTTGCGGCGCAGCAGCCAGAGCGTGGCGGCCACGGCCAGCAGCATGGCCAGCAAGCTGCCAACGGCCAGGCGCAGGCCGACACTCCAGGTCACCTCACGGATTTCCGCCAACGGCATGCTGGCCACCACCGTCCACGGGCCTTCCGCAAACGGCGCAGTAGCGCTGAACAGAGGCTGATCGGCATTGGCTGGTGCCACCAGCCATTGGCCCTGTTCGTCGCGCAGGGCCAACGAGCCGGTGGCGCCGAGGCGCAGGCGCTTGAGGTTGGCGAACTGGGCATTCTGCGCGTCGGTGTAGTCGAAGCCGACGAACAACACGGCGATCACCCGGCCATTGCCATCGCTGACTGGCACATAGCGGGTCATGTAGTTGCGCTCGAACAGCAGCGCTCGGCCGACGTAGGTCTGCCCGGCCATCAGCTTGGCGTAGGCCGGGTGCTGGCGGTCGAGTTGGGTACCGATGGCGCGGCTGCCGTCCTGCTTCTTCAGGTTGGTGCTGACGCGCACGAAGTCATCGCCACTGCGTACGAACAAGGTCGCAACCCCGGCGGTCATCTGCTGGAATTCGTCGACCATCTGAAAGTCGTTGTTCAGCAGGTGATCGCCCTGGTACAGCGCCGGGGTGGCCTGCCCGGCCACCTGCACGGTCTCGCCGGCATGCAGCGCCAGGCCCGAAGCAAAACGGCGCTCGAACAGCCCGCTCAGGCGCTGGGTATTGTCCTTGAGCGATCCGTGGAAGCTGTCGAGCTGGTCGGCCAACAGCCGTGCTTCGCTGGCCAGATGAGCCTGACGGGTGGCGAGGTTGGCATCGTCCAGCGAACGCAGGGCGAACAAGGTACTGCCGGTGATCACCAACGCCAGCACGATGGCGAGGGCGATACCGAGCTGCGAAGCGATTCGGGCACGCGGTTGAGACATGGGAAGCTCCTGGCAAGAGGCCGGGATCATCCTGATCACGCTGACCGCCCGCTTGATCTTGACGGGAAATCGCGCCCTCTTCCGGGACGCTGGTGCCAGTCAATCGGCGTCGCGGCGGAATACTTGAGTGTCGGACCGGGGTATTCGCAAACGTTTTCTTTGCCTGCACTGGCCCTATCGCCGGCAAGCCGGCTCCCACAGGGATGGACTGCGCCGTACCTGTGGGAGCCGGCTTGCCGGCGATAGGGCCAGTGCAGGTGATCAAAGGGCTGGCAGTATCTGCACATCCGGCAGGTTCATCGCCGCCGCCTCTTCCTGCAGAAACGCACTCAACCGCCGCAACCGCTCGCCCCCTGGCCGAGTGCGCGGCCACACCAGGTAGTAATCCATGCCGCTGGGCACCGCGGTCGGCCACGGCAGGCTCAAGCGCCCTTGCGCCACGTCCTCGGCCACCATCAGCAGGTCGCCCATGGAAATGCCGTAGCCACGGGCTGCGGCAATCATGCCCAGCTCCAGGGTGTCGAACACCTGGCCGCCCTTGAGCGACACCTTGTCGGCCAGGCCCATGCGCTCCAGCCATTCGCGCCAGTCACGTTTGTCTGGCGTCGGGTGCAACAGTTCGATGCCGGCCAGCCGGCGTACATCCAACGGGCCTTCCTCAAGCAGGTCCGGTGCGCCCACCGGGATCAGCAGCTCGGCGAACAACCGGCGCACCTCCCAGTCCGGCGGAAACACCCCGTCGCTGAGCAGCACCGCGCAATCGAAGGGCTCCTGGTTGAAGTCGACATGGTCGACGTCCATCCAGGCACTGGTCAGCTGCACTTCATTGCCCGGCTGCAGGTGTCGGAAATGGCTCAACCGCGCCAGCAGCCAACGCATGGTCAGAGTAGAAGGCGCCTTCATGCGCAACATGTCATCTTCACCGCGCAAGGTATCGCAGGCGCGCTCCAGCGCGGCGAAGCCTTCGCGCACACCCGGCAACAACACCCGGGCAGCCTCGGTCAGTTGCAGACTGCGCCCGCTGCGGATGAACAGACGGCAGGCGAAATGATCTTCAAGGGTGCGGATATGTCGGCTGACCGCGCTTTGGGTAATCGATAGCTCCTCGCCGGCACGGGTGAACGAGCTCAGCCGGGCGGCGGCCTCGAATGCGCGCAGCGCATAGAGAGGAGGTAGCTGACGGGACATGGGGTACCTGGTATTCGGGGTCAAGAGAGGAAAAGTCGGAATCATATATGCATGAGTCCAACTCATGCCAACCATCGCTATTATCCTTTTGTGCAAAGTTGACCAAAGCCTCAGAATCCACCCTCGCTCACCGAGTCAGTCACAAGGACACCCCCATGCACGTCGCGCCCACCACAGAACTCAAGGCTTTGCTGCGCCTGGCCGGGCCGCTGATCGCCTCGCAGTTGGCGCACATGTTGATGGTGCTCACCGACACCCTGATGATGGCGCGCATCAGCCCCCAGGCCCTGGCCGGCGGTGGCCTTGGCGCGGCTGGCTATTCCTTCGTATCGATCTTCTGCCTCGGCGTGATCGCGGCAGTCGGTACGCTGGTGGCGATCCGCAAGGGCGCCAATGACATCGAAGGTGCCACCCGTCTGGCGCAGAATGGCCTGTGGCTGGCTTGGGCTCTGGCCCTGGTGGCTGCACTGGTGCTCTGGAACCTGGAGCCGGTGTTGCTGCTGTTCGGCCAACAGCCGGAAAACGTTGCCTCCGCGGCTGAATTCCTTACCTTGCTGCCGCTGGCCCTGCCTGGCTACCTCACCTTCATGGCCCTGCGCGGCTTCACCAGTGCACTGGGCCGCTCGACGCCGGTGATGGTCATCAGCCTGGTGGGCACGGTGCTCAACTACCTGTTCAACGTCGCCCTCATCGAGGGCATGTTCGGCCTGCCCAAGCTCGGGCTCATGGGCATCGGCATGGTCACCGCCGTGGTGTCGATGGGCATGGCCATCGCCCTGGCGCTGTATATCCGCTGGCACTCGGCCTATGACGCCTACCCGCTGCGCAAGGGCCTGTCGCGCCCTTCCCTGCCGGCCTTGCGCGAGCTGTGGCGCCTGGGCCTGCCGATTGGCGGCACCTATATGGTGGAGGTCGGCCTGTTTGCCTTTGCCGCGCTGTGCATGGGTGTGCTCGGCAGCACCGAGCTGGGGGCCCACCAGATCGCCCTGCAGATCGTTTCCACCGCATTCATGGTGCCGACTGGCCTGTCGTATGCGGTGACCATGCGCGTGGGCCTGTACTTCGGCGCCGGCAACCTGCTGGCTGCGCGCAGTGCCGGGCGGGTGGGGATTGGCTTCGGCGCGAGCATCATGTTCGCCTTTGCCGCGCTTTTCTGGCTGCTACCGGAACAGCTGGTGGGGTTGTTCATCGACCGCCACGACCCGGCGTTCGCGGCGATCTTCCAACTGGCAGTGCAGTTGTTGATGGTGGCGGCCTGGTTCGAGCTGTTCGATGGCGTGCAAACCATTGCCATGGGCTCGATCCGCGGGCTGAAGGATGCCAAGACCACCTTCCTGATCGGGTTGTGCTGCTACTGGCTGGTCGGGGCGCCGAGTGCCTGGTTGCTCACCTTCACCCTGGGTGGTGGCGCGGTCGGCGTGTGGTGGGGGCTGGCGCTGGGCCTGGCCTGTGCCTCGGTGGCACTGACCCTGGGCTTTGAGTGGCGGATGAAGCGGATGCTGGGGAAGACCAAGACTGGCGGGGAGGCTGCTGTCTCGGCATGACTTGAAGGCCTCATCGCCGGCAAGCCGGCTCCCACAGGTACAGCATGGCCCTTGAGGGCAGCGCAGAGCCTGTGGGAGCCAGGTTGCCGGCGATTGCGGCTAGATGGCTTGCGCCAGCTTGCGTTCGGACGCCTGCTGCAGGTACTCGACCAATTCCCCCACCGGCAACGGCTTGCTGACCAGGAACCCCTGCACCTGGTCGCAGCCAAAACCGCGCAGCAAGGCCATCTGCTCCTCGCTCTCCACACCTTCGGCCACCACCTCGAGATTGAGGTTGTGCGCCAAGTTGATCATGGCGTGCACCAGCTTGCGGTTTTCCTCGCGCATCTCCATCTCGGCAACGAAGCTGCGGTCCACCTTGAGCAAGGTGATCGGCAGGCTGTTCAAGTGCACGAACGAAGAGAACCCGGTACCGAAGTCGTCCAGCGAGAAGCGCACGCCCAGGCGCCCCAGGGCATCCATGGTCTGGCGCACCAGCTCGTTGCGGCGCATCACGGCTGTTTCGGTCAGCTCGAATTCCAGCCAGCGGGCATCGACACCGTGCTCGATGATCAGGCGGCTCAGGGTCGCCAGCAGCTGGCTGTCCTGAAACTGGCGGAAACTCAGGTTAACCGCCATGTGCAGAGGCTCCAGCCCGCTTTCACGAAGGGCCTGCATGTCGCGCAGGGCACGCGAGATGACCCAGTAACCCAGCGGGACGATCAGCCCGCTCTGTTCGGCCAGCGGTACGAATTCGCTCGGCGGCAGCAGCCCGCGCTCGGCATGGCGCCAGCGCACCAGGGCCTCCAGGCCGACGATACGCCCATCGGCCAGGTTCAGGCGTGGCTGGTAGTGCAGTTCCAGTTCGTCGCGGCGCAAGGCCCGGCGCAGTTCGCTTTCCAGGTCGGCCAGGCTGCGGGCGTTACGGTTGATCCGCTCGTTGAACACATGGAAATTGCAGCCCTGACTGCTCTTGGCCTGGCGCATGGCGATGTGCGCGTGCCACATCAACGGGTCGGCGCCACCTTGGGCGCGGGCATGGGCGATACCCAGGCTGCAGCCGAGCAGCAGGCTTTCACCATCGATCCAGTAAGGCTCGGCCAGGGCTTCGACGATACGTTCGGCGATCCACTCGGCACGGTTGGCATCGCGGCGGGTGTCGATCAGCAAGGCGAACTCGTCACTGCCCAGGCGCGCCAACTGGTCGCCGGCTTCCAACTGCTGCTTGAGCCGCGACACCACTTGCAGGATCAGGCGGTCGCCACCTTGATGACCGAGCGCATCGTTGACGTGACGGAAGTTGTCCAGGTCGAGGTGGCCGAGGGCAACGCCGCGTCCCTCGTTCTCGGCCAGGCGCGTGGTCAGCAAGGCCTGGAAGCCCTGGCGGTTGGCGATGCCAGTCAGCGGGTCTTGTTCGGCCAGGCGTTGCAGGGTGGCGACCAGCACACCGCGCTCGCGCACGTGACGCAGCGAGCGGCGCAGGGCATCGGTATTGAGCTGGTCAAGCACCAGCCAGTCGCTGACGCCGGTCGGCGGCACCGTCGGCTCATGGTCGAGCAACAGGATGGTCGGCAAGTCGCAACGCCCTGGGGCAGGCTGCAAGGCCGGCGTTGCCAGGATCACGGCCTGGCGGTCATGACTGAAAAGGCTATCGACCGCCGCCCAGTTCGGCGCGGTCAGCAATACCGCCGTGTCGCCTAGCGGTTGCAGGCACTCGCGCAGCAAGGCAGCCCATTCCGGCTCATCAGCCAACAACAGCAAACGCAGAGGTTCGACAGGCGTGGACAAGCGGGCTCCTTAGGGCTTGGACGGTGACACGAGGGCGGCCGGGTATGCTACTGCATAAATGAAAATGATTTTCACTTTTAGACATATCCTTGCCCACAGTGTACCGACACATTTTGACGTGCATCCTGCGGGAAAGTCGCGAAACCGGCAAATCCGATTTTTTCCAGGAATAGCATTAGTTTGACTAATGTTATGCGTGGATAAAACGTTGACTCAGACGTCAGACGGTCGCGCCACAACCGCCCCATGCCTGTTAGAATGCGCGGCTATTTTCTGGCGACCCCCGGTTTCTAGCATGTCCCGACTCAATCCCAGGCAACAGGAAGCCCGTGACTACGTCGGCGGCCCTCTTTTGGTGCTCGCCGGTGCAGGCTCCGGCAAGACCAGCGTAATCACGCGCAAGATTGCCCACCTCATCCAGAACTGCGGCATCCGTGCCCAGTACATCGTGGCGATGACCTTCACCAACAAGGCCGCGCGCGAGATGAAAGAACGGGTCGGTACCCTGCTGCGTCCGGGGGAAGGCCGCGGCCTGACGGTGTGCACCTTCCACAACCTGGGCCTGAACATCATCCGCAAGGAGCACGACAAGCTGGGCTACAAGCCAGGCTTCTCGATCTTCGACGAGTCCGACATCAAGGCGCTGCTGTCGGACATCATGCAGAAGGAATACTCCGGCGACGACGGCATCGACGAGATCAAGAACATGATCGGTGCCTGGAAAAACGACCTGATCCTCCCCGCCGAGGCCCTGGAAAAAGCTCGCAACCCGCGCGAACAGACCGCCGCCATCGTCTACACCCACTACCAGCGCACGCTCAAGGCGTTCAACGCAGTGGACTTCGACGACCTGATCCTGCAGCCGGTCAAACTGTTCCAGGAGCACCCCGAGGTGCTCGAGCGCTGGCAGAACCGTGTCCGCTACCTGCTGGTGGACGAATACCAGGACACCAACGCCAGCCAGTACCTGCTGGTGAAGATGCTGATCGGCATGCGCAACCAGTTCACCGTGGTAGGCGACGATGACCAGTCGATCTACGCCTGGCGTGGCGCCCGCCCGGAAAACCTCATGCTGCTCAAGGAGGACTACCCCTCCCTGAAGATCGTCATGCTGGAGCAGAACTACCGCTCCACCAGCCGCATCCTGCGCTGCGCCAACGTACTGATCGCCAACAACCCGCACGCGTTCGAGAAGCAGCTGTGGAGCGAGATGGGCGTGGGCGACGAGATCCGCGTGATCCGCTGCAAGAACGAGGAAGCCGAGGCCGAACGCGTGGCCATGGAAATCCTTACCCTGCACCTGCGCACCAACCGCCCGTACAGCGACTTCGCCATCCTCTACCGCGGCAACTACCAGGCCAAGCTGATCGAGTTGAAGCTGCAGCACCACCAGGTGCCTTATCGCCTGTCGGGCGGCAACAGCTTCTTCGGCCGCCAGGAGGTCAAGGACCTCATGGCCTACCTGCGCCTGCTGGTGAACCCGGACGACGACAACGCCTACCTGCGGGTGATCAACGTGCCGCGCCGCGAAATCGGTTCGACCACCCTGGAAAAGCTCGGCAACTACGCCACCGAGCGCGGCGTCTCGATGTACGCCGCCAGCGAGGAGCTGGGCCTGGGCGAACACCTGGACGCCCGCTACACCGAGCGCCTGCAGCGCTTCAAGCACTGGCTCGACGGGGTGCGCCACAAGGTCGCCCTGGAAGACCCGATCGCCGCGCTGCACGAGATGATCCGCGACATCGACTACGAGAACTGGATCCGCCAGCAGACCGCCAGCGACAAGGCGGCGGAGTTCCGCATCAGCAACGTCTGGTTCCTGGTCGAAGCGCTGAAGAACACCCTCGAGAAGGACGAAGAGGGTGACATGACCATCGAGGACGCCATCGGCAAGCTGGTGCTGCGTGACATGCTCGAGCGTCAGCAGGAAGAGGAAGAAAACGCCGAAGGCGTGCAGATGATGACCTTGCACGCCTCCAAAGGCCTGGAATTCCCCTACGTGTTCATCATGGGCATGGAGGAGGAAATCCTCCCCCACCGCTCGAGCATCGAAGCCGACACCATCGAAGAGGAACGCCGCCTGGCCTACGTGGGCATTACCCGCGCACGCCAGACCCTGGCCTTCACCTTCGCGGCCAAGCGCAAGCAGTACGGCGAAATCATCGACTGCACGCCCAGCCGGTTCCTGGACGAACTGCCGCCGGACGACCTGGCCTGGGAAGGCCTGGACGATGCGCCGGTGGAAGTGAAAGCCGCGCGAGGCAACAACGCCTTGGCCGATATCCGGGCAATGCTCAAACGCTGATCAACCATTACTCTTTAACTTTGCCGCTACCTCCGGGACGCGGCCACCTTTGCTACATCGAGGAAACAACAGTGGAAGCACTGCAGCAGAAGATTCGCGAAGAAGGCATCGTGCTTTCCGATCAGGTTCTCAAAGTCGATGCGTTTCTCAACCACCAGATCGACCCTGCACTGATGCAGCTGATCGGTGACGAGTTCGCCCGCCTGTTCGCCGACGCCGGCGTGACCAAGATCGTCACCATCGAAGCGTCGGGCATCGCCCCGGCGGTGATGACCGGCCTGAAGCTGGGCGTACCGGTGATCTTCGCGCGCAAGCACCAGTCGCTGACCCTGACCGAGAACCTGCTGACTGCCACGGTGTACTCCTTCACCAAGCAGACCGAGAACACCGTGGCCATCTCGCCGCGCCACCTCAACAGCAGCGACCGCGTGCTGGTGATCGATGACTTCCTGGCCAACGGCAAGGCGTCGCAGGCGCTGATTTCGATCATCAAGCAGGCCGGTGCCACCGTGGCAGGCCTGGGGATCGTCATCGAGAAGTCGTTCCAGGGCGGCCGTGCCGAGCTGGACAGCCAGGGTTATCGCGTTGAATCGCTGGCCCGGGTGAAGTCGCTGGAAGGTGGCGTGGTCAGCTTCATCGATTGAGCCTGTAGTGGCCTCATCGCTGGCAAGCCAGCTCCCACAGGAACTCCACCGCTCCAAAGGGCTGCGTTGTACCGGTGGGCGCCGGCTTGCCAGCGATGGGCTGCGTTGTACCTGTGGGAGCTGGCTTGCAAGCGATGGGCTGCGTTGTACCTGTGGGAGCTGGCTTGCCAGCGATGGGCTGCGTTGTACCTGTGGGAGCTGGCTTGCCAGCGATGGGCTGCGTTGTACCTGTGGGAGCTGGCTTGCCAGCGATGGGCTGCAAAGCAGCCCCGGCAATCACTGAGTCGCCGCCAACCCCGCCAGCAGCAAGCGCTGGTAAAGCTCCTCCTTCAGCCCCTGCGGCTCTGCCAGATTCATCCGCGCCAACGGCGCCACATACCCCTCGGGCCCTGGCGCATCCAGTGCCGCCTTACCCAACTCCAGCACTTCGCTCAGCTTGAACTTGCTTTTCAACCAGTTCAGCGCCCGCAACAAATCCCGCTCTTCTGCCGTGAAGTCCGTCCCCAGCGGATACTCCGGGAACAACCGTGCATGCCGCGCTCGTAGGGTCTCTAGCCGCTCTGGCGTGTTGTCCGTGAAGCGCGCATCCAGCTCGAAGTCCCTGGCCAGCTTTCCAGCCTTCTTGGCCCGCTCGATCAGGTCGCCCTGAAAACGCGAATCACTGATCGCCAGCAATCGGGCAATCACCTCGCTGTCAGTCTGCCCGCGCAGGTCGGCAATGCCGTACTCGGTCACGACGATGTCGCGCAGGTGCCGTGGGATGGTGCAGTGGCCATAGGCCCAAAGCAGGTTCGAGCTCACATCGCCGCCCGTTTCGCGCCAGCTGCGCAGCAACAGTATCGAGCGCCCGCCTTCCAGCGCGTGGCCCTGGGCGACGAAGTTGTATTGTCCGCCCACACCGCTGAGCACGCGGCCATCTTCAAGCTGGTCAGCAACACCCGCACCCAGCAACGTCATGGTGAACGCCGTGTTGATGAAGCGCGCATCGCGCCGCTGCCGGCGCTTGAGTTCTTCCTGCCCGTACAGCTCGTTGATGAAGCTGATGCGGGTCATGGCGAAACGCTCACGCTGCTCCAGCGTCATCTCGCGCAGACGCTGGTAGAACGCCCGCGGGCCAAGGAAGAATCCACCATGCACGAGTACGCCGTGCTCGTCCGCCGGGCGCCGCACCACACCGGCTTCGGCCAGCGCCAGCAGGCCATTGACGAACATTTCGCTGCAGCCGTAGAGGCCTTGGGCGAAAGGCTCCAGGCCACCTTCACGGTCGATCAGTGACTGCCATGGGCCCACGTCCAGTTCACCCAGCAGTGCGCGGTAGCCCTCGTTGTCGCCTTGGCGCGCCAGCAGCGCGGCGGCGACTGCGTCGCCCATGGCGCCGATGCCAATCTGCAAGGTGCCGCCGTCACGCACCAGCGAGCTGGCGTGCAGGCCGATGCAATGGTCCTGGAGGGTCACTGGCATGTTCGGGGTGGAAAACAGGCGCCTTTGCTCCGCCTGGTCGATCAACAGGTCGAACGCATCCATCGACAGTTCCGCGTCGCCGGGCATGTAGGGCAGCTCAGCGTGAACCTGGCCAAGCATGAGGATGGTTTCACCGGCGGAGCGGCGCTTGGCGATCATCGGTAGCAGGTCGAGCGTGATATCAGGGTTGCAGGCGAGGCTCAGGTGCACAGGCTTTTCCGGCGTGGCGGCCACCAGCTGGGCAATGAGGTTCAGGCCCTTGGCGTTGATGTCGCGTGCTGCGTGGCTGTAATTGCTGCTGACGTAGTCCTGCTGCGCGGACTCGCTGTGCAGCAGGCTGCCGGGCTGCATGAAGAACTGTTCGATGCGGATGTTCGGCGGAAGGCTGTCTTTGCGAAGGTCCGCGAGGTAGTCGAGCTCTTCGTAATCGGCGAATACGCGATCGATGAAGGGTTCGAGGAAGCGCCGTTGCAGGCCATCACCCAGTGGCGGGCGGCCGAGGCTGAGGGCGGTGTAGATGGTCAGACGGCGTTCAGGCAGTTCGCGAACCCGTTTGTACAACGCATTCACGAACGCGTTGGGTTTGCCAAGGCCCAGCGGCAGGCCCATGTGAATATGGGCAGGCAGGCGCGCCAGGACTTGCTCGACGGCCTGTTCGATGGAGCAGAGATGCATCTGGGCCTCCTGAGTCTTCCGTGGGGTCAGGGGTTGGACATATCTGGGAGCTGGTTTGTTGCCTGCTCCGGCCCTATCGCCGGCAAGCCGGCTCCCACAGGGCCTCCACAGGGCCAGAGAGCGGGCCAGACGACACATAAACAAAGCCCGCCAAAAAGGCGGGCCTCGTGCAATTCGTTTACGGCTTACAACCCGGACATCTTCTTGATCGCCCCTTTCAGGTCGTCATCCGAGCAGTCCGCGCAGGTGCCCTTGGGCGGCATAGCATTGATTCCGCTGATAGCTTTGGCCAAAAGCCCGTCAACGCCGCCCTGCTCCTTGGCACGCTTGCCCCAGTCCCCTGAGTCACCAATCTTTGGCGCGCCGAGAAGGCCGGTGCCATGGCAGGCGTTACAGTGCTTGGCAATAACATCATCTGGCGTCTTGGCCCCGCCCCCACCTGCTGCTGCGGCCACTTCCATACCTTTGCACTCCTGGCCCTGGACACACACCTGGCCGACCGGCTCGAGGCGTTTGGCAAGTTCATCGTTGGTCGCTGCGGTTGCGCTCAGTGCCCAAAGGGCGAATACGGCTGCTGGTACGGCCAGCATCTTCTTGATTTGGTTCACGCGAACACCCTCATGGTGGCTAATCACGCCCGCGGCCACGGTAATGCGAGCGTTGAAAAGTATAGCGGCAACCTGGAGGCCGTGAAACGACCCCACTCAGGAAAGGGGTATTGCAAAAGCAATGCACTGCGCTGGATCAAAAATTCGACGGTGTGGCCGCGCTGATCAGCCGGGCAGGTTGGTCGAACGGGTTGCGAAAGCGATGCGGCCGGGTGCTTTCGAAATAGTAGCTGTCGCCTTCTTCGAGAATGAAGATTTCGTTGCCCACCACCAGTTCGAGCCGGCCTTCAAGCAGGATGCCGGTCTCTTCGCCGTCGTGGGTGAGCATTTCCGCCCCGGTGTCGGCGCCTGGAGGATAAACCTCGGTGAGGAACGCGATCGCGCGGTTGGGATGCGACTTGCCCACCAGCTTCATGGTCACCGCACCGTCCGAAATGTCGATCAGCTCATTGGCCTTGTAGACGATCTGGGTAGGGCTTTGCGGCTCCAGTTCGACCGAGAAGAACTCGACCATGGACATGGGGATACCGCTCAGCACCTTGCGCAGCGAGCTGATCGAAGGGCTCACGCTGTTTTTCTCGATCATCGAGATGGTGCTGTTGGTCACGCCCGCACGCTTGGCGAGTTCGCGCTGGGACAGGCCCTTGAGCTTGCGGATGGCTTGCAGTCGTTCGCCGACGTCCAAAGCTGGAGCCTCCTGAAACGGTGAGATGAGGGGTGGATGTGAACGATATCATGGCAATGCCGTTCAGTATTTACAACACACCGCCCCTCACACTGTCCGCTTCGGCGCCTTATTCGCCGTAATAGTCCAGCGGCACCCGCTTCAGGTTGCAGAAGATCTGGTAGGGAATGGTGCCAGCGTGCATGGCCACTTCGCTGGCCAGCACCTGCTTACCCCACAACTCGACCGGGCTGCCGATGGTGGCTTCGGGCACATCGGTCAGGTCGATGCAGAGCATGTCCATGGAGACGCGGCCGATCAGCTGGCTGCGCTTGCCGGCGACCATCACCGGCGTGCCGGTGGGTGCCTGGCGCGGGTAGCCGTCGGCATAGCCCATGGCGACCACGCCCACACGGGTCGGGCGCTGGCTGATGAACTTGGCGCCATATCCCACCGGCTCGCCGGCAGGCAGTTCACGCACGCTTATCACCCGCGATTGCAGGGTCATGACCGGCTGCAGGCGCTCGGCCTGGGCCTGCTCGACTTCGAAGGGCGTGGCACCGTAGAGCATGATACCGGGGCGTACCCAGTCACTCGGCGCCTGCGGCCAGGCCAGCACGCCGGGGGAATTGCGCAGGCTGCATTCGGCGGCCAGGCCCTGGCGGGCGGCGTCGAACACGGCGATCTGCTGGGCGGTGGCATCGGCGTCCAGTTCGTCGGCACGGGCGAAGTGGCTCATGAGGACGATGCGCGAAACCTTGCCGCTGGCCAGCAGCCGCTGGTAGGCGTCGTTGTAGTCCTTGGGGTGAAGGCCAACCCGGTGCATGCCGCTGTCGAGCTTGAGCCATACCGTGAGCGGTTTGCTCACCTGGGTTTTCTCGATAGCCTCCAGTTGCCACAGGGAATGCACCACGCACCACAGGTCGTGCTCGCCGATCAGCGCCAGCTCGCTGGCTTCGAAAAAGCCTTCGAGCAACAGCACCGGAGCCTTTATTCCGGCTGCACGCAGTTCCAGGGCTTCTTCGATGCAGGCCACAGCAAAGCCGTCTGCCTCGGTTTCCAGGGCCAGGGCGCAACGTACGGCACCATGGCCGTAGGCGTCGGCCTTGATCACGGCCAGGGCTTTGGCACCGGTCAGTTCACGGGCCAGGCGGTAGTTGTGACGGAGAGCTTGGAGGTCGATCAGGGCACGGGCGGGACGCATGGCGGCAGCCTTATGGTGGTTCGAGTTGAAAACGGTGTTGGGTTTATCGCCGGCAAGCCGGCTCCCACACCGACAGCGCGGTACTTGTGGGAGCCGGCTTGCCGGCGATGAGGCCGGAAAAGACGCCTTACTGCTGGTGTGCAGGCGCGGTCTGGCCGTGCTTGGCCACTTCCGGGCTGTTGCCATACCGGGCAATGTCCAGGCCTTCGGCACTGATCTGCGGCTTCTTGCGCGCGATCAGGTCGGCCAGCAGGCGACCGGAACCACACGCCATGGTCCAACCCAATGTACCGTGGCCGGTGTTGAGGAACAGGTTGCGGAACGCGGTGGCACCCACGATCGGCGTACCGTCCGGGGTCGCCGGGCGCAGGCCGGTCCAGAAGCTCGCCTGGCTCAGGTCGCCGCCGCGAGGATAAAGGTCGTTGACGATCATCTCCAGCGTTTCGCGCCGGGCCGGGTTCAGCGACAGGTCAAAACCGGCGATCTCAGCCATGCCACCGACACGAATGCGGTTGTCGAAACGGGTGATGGCGACCTTGTAGGTCTCGTCGAGAATGGTCGAGGTCGGGGCCATGTCGGCGTTGGTGATCGGCACGGTCAGCGAGTAACCCTTGAGCGGATACACCGGGGCCTTGATGCCCAGCGGCTTGAGCATCTGCGGCGAGTAGCTGCCCAGGGCCAGCACGTAGCGGTCGGCAGTTTCCAGCTTGCCGTCGATCCATACGCCATTGATACGGTCGCCGGCGAAGTCCAGGCGCTGGATGTCCTGGCCGAAGCGGAATTCGACGCCCAGCTTCAGGGCCATCTCGGCAAGTTTGGTGGTGAACAGCTGGCAGTCGCCAGTCTGGTCGTTGGGCAGGCGCAGGGCGCCGGCCAGAATGTCTTTCACGCCAGCCAGGGCCGGTTCGACACGGGCAATGCCGTCACGGTCGAGCAGCTCGTAGGGCACCCCGGACTGTTCGAGCACGGCGATATCCTTGGCCGCGGCATCCACCTGGGCCTGGGTGCGGAATAGCTGGGTAGTGCCCAGGCTACGGTTTTCGTAGGCGATGCCGGTTTCGGCGCGCAGTTCGTCGAGGCAGTCACGGCTGTACTCGGACAGCCGCACCATGCGCTCCTTGTTCACCGCGTAACGGCTCGCGGTGCAGTTGCGCAGCATCTGCGCCATCCACAGGTACTGGTCGACGTCACCGGTGAGCTTGATGGCCAGGGGCGCGTGGCGCTCCAGCAGCCACTTGATGGCCTTCAGCGGCACCCCAGGGGCTGCCCAGGGCGAGGCATAGCCGGGCGAGATCTGGCCGGCGTTGGCAAAGCTGGTTTCCATGGCCACCGCCGGCTGGCGATCGACCACGGTCACTTCGAAACCTTGCCTGGCCAGATAATAGGCACTGGCGGTTCCGATTACACCGCTACCAAGTACCAGAACTCGCATCGTTTATCCCTCGCACGCGGCTTACCGCAAATTTTGTTGATATGGCATGGATGGGCGCAGTATATGAATTCGAAGCCAGTGCAATTCACTATATAAAAGCCTATATTTGGCGAGAATTCTTGGCGAAAACGCCTTTCACGGAGGGGCATCCCCTATGAGAACCCAGCACCAGAGCAAGCGTGAACTGGACAAGATCGACCGCAACATCCTGCGGATCCTGCAGAATGACGGGCGCATTTCCTTCACCGAACTGGGCGAGAAAGTTGGGCTTTCCACCACCCCCTGCACCGAGCGCGTACGCCGCCTGGAGCGCGAGGGCATCATCATGGGCTACAACGCCCGGCTCAATCCGCAGCACCTGAAGGGCAGCCTGCTGGTGTTTGTGGAAATCAGCCTGGACTACAAGTCGGGTGACACCTTCGAGGAGTTCCGCCGTGCGGTGCTCAAGCTGCCCCATGTATTGGAATGTCACCTGGTGTCGGGCGATTTCGACTACCTGGTGAAGGCGCGTATTTCGGAGATGGCTTCGTACCGCAAGCTGCTCGGCGACATCCTGCTGAAGCTGCCGCACGTGCGCGAATCGAAGAGCTACATCGTGATGGAGGAGGTGAAAGAGAGCCTCTGCCTGCCGATTCCGGACTGACCCTAGACCAGCACCTGACGGGTGCTGGCGATGAACCGGTGAACGATCAGTTCGGCCTGCGGCTCAAGCATCTGTTCAGGGCCGCGGCCGCGGGGGCAGGCCAGGCTGGGCGTGGTGCCGAACAGGCGGCAGATCATCGGGCGCTCCTCGTAGACCGTACAGCCACTGGGGCCCAGGTGTACGCAGTCCAGGCGCTGCAGTGCGGCGTCCTGTTCGGCCTGGGTCTTGCGCGGCAAGCGGGCCATTTCTTCTGCAGAGGTGGTCACCGGGCCGCAGCAGTCGTGGCAGCCGGGCTCGCACTCGAAGGAAGGGATGAGTTCGCGCAGGAACTGGATCTTGTGGCGGTTGCAGGACATGGTTGGGTACGGATTGAAGGTCGAGGTCGAATTATAGGGCCAATCGCCGGCGAGCCGGCTCCCACAGGTAGTCCGCTGGTCCTGAGGACGGTGACTAACCTGTGGGAGCCAGCTTGCTGGCGATAAGGCCGGTTGCCCCACCACAAAACCCCGGCTTATCCTCCCCTTCCGTCTAAATGCCCAGGACCCGCCCGATGATCCACAGCGCGCAGCACGCCGCCTCCTACTACGCCGCCAGCAGCGCGCCTCACCCCGATCATGCCTATCTGCAGGGCGAGCACAGCGCCGACGTGTGCATCGTCGGCGGCGGCTACTCGGGCCTGAATACCGCCATCGAACTGGCCGAGCGCGGCCTTTCGGTGATCCTTCTGGAAGCCCGCAAACTCGGCTGGGGCGCCAGCGGGCGCAATGGCGGGCAACTGATTCGGGGGGTCGGCCATGGCCTGGAGCAATTTCTGCCGGTACTCGGCGAAGAAGGCGTGCGCAGCCTGAAACTGATGGGCCTGGAAGCCGTGGAGATCGTTCGCGAACGGGTCGAGCGCCACAACATCGCCTGCGACCTGACCTGGGGCTACTGCGACCTGGCCAACAAGCCCGGCGAGCTGCACGGCTTTGCCGAGGACGCGGAAGAACTGCGCAGCCTGGGGTACCGCCACGAGCTGCGGCTGGTACAACAGGACGCGATCCACAGCGTGGTCGGCTCCGACCGCTACGTCGGTGGCTTGATCGACATGGGCTCCGGGCACCTGCACCCCCTCAACCTGGCGCTGGGCGAAGCGGCCGTGGCCAGCCGGCTTGGCGCGCGGCTGTTTGAGCAATCGGAAGTCACCCGCATCGACTATGGCCAGGAAGTGAAGGTGCACACTGCCCAAGGCAGCGTGCGGGCCAAGACGTTGGTGCTGTGCTGCAACGCCTATCACAACGATCTGAACCGCGAGCTGGGCGGCAAGGTGCTACCCGCTGGCAGCTACATCATCGCCACCGAGCCGCTCGGCGAGGAACGCGCCCGTCAATTGCTGCCGCAGAACATGGCGGTGTGCGACCAGCGTGTGGCGCTGGACTACTATCGCCTGTCCGCCGACCACCGCCTGCTGTTCGGCGGGGCCTGCCACTATTCCGGCCGCGATCCGCAGGACATCGCCGCCTACATGCGGCCGAAGATGCTCAAGGTGTTCCCGCAACTGGCCGATGTGCGCATCGACTACCAATGGGGTGGCATGATCGGCATCGGTGCCAACCGCTTGCCGCAGATCGGCCGCCTGGCCAGCCAGCCGAACGTGTATTACGCCCAGGCCTACTCGGGCCACGGTCTTAACGCCACCCACCTGGCCGCACGCCTGCTGGGCGAGGCGATCAGCGGCCAGCAGAGCGGGCGCTTCGACCTGTTCGCCAAGGTGCCGCATATCACCTTCCCGGGCGGCAAGCACCTGCGGTCGCCGCTGCTGGCGCTGGGGATGCTGTGGCATCGGCTCAAGGAGCTGGTGTAGGTTTCGTTTTGCGGCTGCCTTGGCATCTGCGCCACAGATCCCAAGGCATGCACCCACAATCAATCCTTCCAGAAAGGCTTGAGTCCTTCTTCTCGCGCCTGCTCCCAGGTCAACCCGATATCACGCAGCTGCCAATCTTCCAGCTCCAGCAGGGCCCTGCGGGTGCGCCAGCGATGCAACATCAAGCCCCAACGGCCCAGGCCTTCCGGCGCATTGAAAACCTTGGTCCGCTGCTCGCTCTCCAACTCCCGGGCCATCAGTTGCAAGCGCACATCGCTCATGCCACCCATCGCTGCGTTCTCCCACTCAGTTGATACCGTGGAGAAAGCATGCCCGCTGGCAACCTCGACAATACAGATCCAATACCGTCTTATTATTTCCATACAGAATTGGCGATGAATCAGCTGAATGCTGTATTTTCGGCAAATCTGTACTGGTCGCTGTTTCACCATTGCCCAGGAGTATGCCGTGACCCTCTACCTGAACCTTGCCGAGCTTCTTGGCGCACGCATCGAACAGGGCCTTTACCGCCCCGGCCAGCGCCTGCCTTCGGTGCGGGCCCTGAGCGTGGAGCACGGGGTCAGCCTGAGCACCGTACAGCAGGCATACCGCATGCTCGAAGACAACGGCATGGTGTCGCCGCGCCCCAAATCTGGCTACTTCGTCAGTGATCATCGTCAGCTCCCTGCCCTGCCCGCCGTCAGCCGACCGGCCCAACGCCCGGTGGACATCTCCCAGTGGGAGCAAGTGCTGGAACTGGTGCGCAGCACGCCGCGCCAAGATGTGATGCAACTGGGCCGCGGCATGCCCGACGTCAATAGCCCGACCCTCAAGCCCCTGCTGCGCAGCCTCGCCCAATTGAGCCGTCGGCAGGACATGCCAGGGCTGTATTACGACAACATTCACGGCAACCTTGCCCTGCGCGAGCAGATCGCCCGGCTGATGCTCGACTCCGGCTGCCGCCTGGGCCCGAATGACCTGGTGGTGACCACCGGCTGCCACGAGGCGCTGTCTTGCAGCATTCGCGCGGTCTGTGAGCCGGGTGACATCGTCGCCGTGGACTCACCAAGCTTCCACGGCGCCATGCAGACCCTCAAGGGCCTGGGCATGAAGGCCCTGGAGATCCCCACCGACCCGATCACCGGCATCAGCCTCGAAGCGCTGGAGCTGGCGCTGGAGCAGTGGCCGATCAAGCTTATCCAGGTGACCCCGAGCTGCAACAACCCACTGGGCTATATCATGCCCGAGGCCCGCAAGAAGGCCCTGCTGAGCCTGGCCCAGCGATATGACGTGGCAATTCTGGAAGACGATGTGTATGGCGACCTGGCCTACACCTACCCACGCCCGCGCACGCTCAAATCCTTCGACGAAGATGGCCGAGTGCTGCTGTGCAGCTCGTTCTCCAAGACCCTCGCCCCTGGCCTGCGGGTCGGCTGGGTAGCGCCCGGGCGCTACCTGGAGCGGGTGCTGCACATGAAGTACATCAGCACCGGCAGCACCGCCTGCCAACCACAGCTGGCCATCGCCGACTTCATCGCCGGCGGCCATTACCAGCCCCACGTGCGGCGCATGCGCAGCCAGTACCAGCGGGGCCGCGACCTGATGAGCGACTGGGTGACCCGCTACTTCCCACCCGGTACCCGCGTCAGCCGGCCCCAGGGGGGGTTCATGCTGTGGGTGGAGTTGCCGGAAGATTTCGACACGCTTCGCCTGAATCGGGCTTTACTGGAGCAGGGCGTGCAGATTGCGGTAGGCAGCATCTTCTCCGCCTCGGGCAAGTTTCGTCACTGCCTGCGCATGAACTTCGCCGCGCGGCCGACAGCGCAAATCGAAGCCGCCGTGCGCAAAGTGGGCGAGACAGCCCTTCGTCTACTGGATGAAGCGCGAGACCCGGCGTAACTTTGCGCCGCCCGCCACGGTCCAAACCTTTAGGCCTTTGCTGTACAGGACGATCCACTCTTGATACTCCAGCGAGCCCTGCCTCTGCTGATACTGCTCGCTCTTGCGGGCTGCGCCAGCATCGACGTACCTCAGGAAACCAGCCAGGCCCTGCCCGCCAGCGATTCGGCCTTCGGCCGCTCGGTGCTGCGCCAGGCGGCGCCCTATGGCGGACGCTCGGGTTTCCGCCTGCTGCCCAACAGCAACGAGGCATTTCGTGCCCGCGCCGAGCTGATCCGCAACGCCCAGGTGAGCATCGACCTGCAGTACTACATTGTCCATGACGGCTTGAGCACCCGTGCCCTTGTGCATGAACTGCTGCGCGCGGCAGACCGTGGCGTGCGCGTGCGCATCCTGCTCGATGACACCACCAGCGATGGCCTGGACATCATCATGGGTACCCTCGACGCCCACCCGAACATCCAGATTCGCGTGTTCAACCCGCTGCACCTGGGGCGCAGCACCGGCGCCACTCGGGCCGTGGGGCGCCTGTTCAACCTGTCGCGTCAGCACCGGCGCATGCACAACAAGTTGTTCCTGGTCGACAACAGCATGGCCATCGTCGGCGGGCGCAACCTGGGCGACGAGTATTTCGATGCCGAGCCCAACCTCAACTTCACCGACATCGACCTGCTCGGCGTTGGCCCGGTAGCCGAGCAGCTTGGCCATGGATTCGACCAGTACTGGAACAGCGCCTTGAGCCGGCCGATCGGCGACTTCCTCTGGCGCCAGCCGGACGCTGACGACCTGCGGGCCAGCCGCCAGCGCCTGGAGGTATCGCTGGCCGAGGCGCGGGTAAGACGTAAAGCGCTGTATGACCGGCTGATGGCCTACCAGTCGCAGCCGCGCCTGGATGTCTGGCGCAACGAGCTGATCTGGGCTCACAGCCAGGCACTGTGGGATGCACCGAGCAAGGTACTGGCAGACGACGAGCCCGACCCGCAATTGCTGATGAGCCAGCAGCTGGCACCGGACCTGGCCGCAGTGCACAGCGAGCTGATCCTGGTATCCGCCTACTTCGTGCCAGGCGAGACCGGGCTGCTGTACTTGACTGGCCGCGCCGACGCAGGCACCTCGGTGAAGCTGTTGACCAACTCGCTGGAGGCCACCGATGTGCCGGCTGTGCATGGCGGCTACGCCCCCTATCGCCGAGCGTTGCTGGAGCACGGCGTGCAGTTGTTCGAACTGCGGCGCCAGCCGGGCGATCCGGGTGCGGGGCGCTTGAGCTTCCATGGCAGCTCGGATTCGAGCCTGCACAGCAAGGCCATCGTCTTCGACCGGCGCAAGACATTCATTGGCTCGTTCAATTTCGACCCGCGCTCAGTGCTGTGGAATACCGAGGTGGGCGTGCTGGTAGACAGCCCTGAACTGGCCGAATACACCCGCGAGCTGGCGATGCAGGGTATGGCGCCGGCGCTGAGCTATCAGGTCAGGCTGGTGAATGACAAGCTGGTCTGGGCAACCGAGGACAACGGCCAGCGGCATATGCTGACGTCAGAGCCGGGCGGGCTCTGGCGGCGGTTCAATGCCTGGATCAGCAAGGCAGTCGGTTTGGAGAGGATGTTGTAGCCGCAGGCCTCATCGCCGGCAAGCCGGCTCCCACAGGGTTCCGTGCGGTCGTTGTGGGAGCCGGCTTGCCGGCGATTGGGCTGCGCAGCAGCCCCAAGATGCTTCACGCAGAAGCCGCTTCAAACGCCCCACGTCGACGCGTCAGCAACACCAGCCCCGCTGCCCCCGCTGCCATTAGCCACAGTAGCGCATGCCCGCTGACCCACTGGCTCCCCGCCCCCGCCAGCAGCGGCCCGAGCAAGCAGCCGATGCCCCACAGCTGCGCCACATGGGCGTTAGCGCGCACGAGCGCATCATCCCGGTAGCGTTCGCCGATCAGCACCAGCGACAAGGTGAACAGGCCACCGGCACTGGCCCCGAACAGCACCCACAGCGGCCAGATCACTGGCGTGTGCAGGAGCAATGGAATTGCCAGGCTGGAGCACAGCAACGTCACCGCACAACCGGTGAACAAGCTGCGCCGTGACATGCGATCGGCCAGCGCGCCGATGGGCAATTGCAGCACCGCGTCACCCACCACCACGGTACTGACCATGAACAAGGCAATTTCGGTGGTGAAGCCTTGCTGCAGGCAATACACCGGCAGCAAGGTAAGAATCATCGCCTCGAAGGATGCGAACAAGGCGATCGCCCAGGCGATCACGGGGAGGCGTCGGCAGAAGCCGAACAAATCGCCGAAGGTTACGCTGCAAGCCTCGGTGCTCGGCGCGCCACCGCGTCCCAGCAACAGCAAGGGGGCGCACAGCAGCAGGCCGGTCGCGGCCCAAAAGCCGAAATCATCGTCGGAGCCGAGGAAACCCAGTACCAATGGGCCGGCCAGCTGGCTCAAGGCATAGCTGCTGCCATACAGCGCCACCAGGCGGCCGCGCCATTGCTCCACTACCAGTTGATTGATCCAGCTTTCGCCGAGGATGAACACCACGGTCAGCGACATGCCAATCAGCAAGCGCAGCGCCAGCCACAAAGGGTAGCTTGGCAGCAACGCCAACAGCCCGATCGACAACGCACCGCCCCACAGGCACAGACGCATGGCTGCAGGCACACCCACCCAACCCGCCAGACGACTGGCCAGGCTGGCGCCGAGCAATACGCCCAGTGCTGGCATGGCGGCCATGACGCCGATGGCAAAGCTGCCATAACCCCAAGCCTCAAGACGCAGGGATACCAGTGGCATGCTCACGCCGAGCGCGAGCCCGACGCTCAGCACCGATGCCAGGACGGCAAAGTAGGTTCCCCAGCGCATTTCAGCCTCCCAGGCAGAATTCTTGAACAGCAGAAACAACAAAGCCGGGACGGTGAGAACCGGCCCGGCTGCAGTCGGGGCTGCCGAGCAGCCCATCGCTGGCAAGCCAGCTCCCACAGGCGTTCAGCGAAAACCTTGTGGGAGCTGGCTTGCCAGCGACTGGGCCGCCCTGCGGCCCCTCTGGATTACAGCTTGATCCAGGTCGCTTTCAGCTCGGTGTACTTCTCCAGTGCATGCAGCGACTTGTCACGGCCGTTGCCCGACTGCTTGAAGCCACCGAACGGTGCGGTCATGTCGCCGCCGTCGTACTGGTTGACCCAGACGCTGCCAGCGCGCACGGCACGGGCGGTCTTGTGGGCCTTGGAGATGTCCGACGTCCAGATACCTGCGGCCAGGCCGTATGGCGTGTCGTTGGCAATGGCGATGGCTTCTTCGGCGGTGTCGAAGGCGATCACCGACAGCACTGGGCCGAAGATTTCTTCCTGGGCGATTTTCATGGCGTTGGTCACGCCATCGAAGATGGTCGGCTCGACGTAAGTACCGCCGGTCTCTTCCAGGGTACGCTTGCCGCCGGCTACCAGCTTGGCGCCGTCCTGGTGACCGGCGTCGATGTACGACAGCACGGTGTTCATCTGCTGAGTATCGACCAGCGCACCGACGGTGGTCTGCGGGTCCAGTGGGTTGCCTGGCTTCCAGCCCTTGAGGGCCTCGATCACCATCGGCAGGAACTTGTCCTTGATCGAGCGCTCGACCAGCAGGCGGGAACCGGCGGTGCAGACTTCGCCCTGGTTGAAGGCGATGGCGCTGGCGGCCGCTTCGGCGGCAGCTTGCAGGTCCGGTGCGTCAGCGAAGACGATGTTCGGGCTCTTGCCACCGGCTTCCAGCCAGATGCGCTTCATGTTCGACTCGCCGGCATAGACCATCAACTGCTTGGCGATCTTGGTCGACCCGGTGAATACCAGGGTATCCACGTCCATGTGCAGGGCCAGAGCCTTGCCCACAGTGTGGCCGTAGCCAGGGAGGACGTTGAGCACGCCAGCCGGAATACCGGCCTCGATAGCCAGCTGGGCGATGCGAATGGCGGTCAGCGGGGATTTTTCGGACGGCTTGAGCACTACCGAGTTACCGGTGGCCAGGGCTGGGCCGAGCTTCCAGCAAGCCATCAGCAGCGGGAAGTTCCAAGGTACGATGGCACCGACCACACCCACCGCTTCGCGGGTAACCAGGCCGAGCTGGTCGTGCGGTGTAGGGGCGACTTCGTCGTAGACCTTGTCGATGGCCTCGGCGGTCCAGTGGATGGCACTGGCAGCGCCCGGCACGTCGATGCTCGACGAATCGCCGATTGGCTTGCCCATGTCCAGGGTTTCCAGCAGGGCCAGCTCTTCGACGTTCTTGCGCAGCAGGTCGGCGAAGCGGATCAGCTTGGCCTTACGCTTGGCGGGGGCCAATTGCGACCAAACGCCGGAATCGAAGGTGGCGCGGGCGTTTTCCACGGCGCGGTTGGCATCGGCCAGGTCGCAGCTGGCGACCTTGGCCAGGAAGCGTCCGTCGACCGGGCTCAGGCAGTCGAAGGTTTCACCAGATGCAGCGTCGGTGTATTCGCCGTTGATGAAGGCACGGCCTTCGATCTTCAATTGCTGGGCACGTTGTTCCCAGTCTGCACGAGTCAGGGTGGTCATACGAAACTCCTCCTCTTGTTTAGGTGCAACGCCGCACTGAGGACTCACAGGCGTTGTCAGAATTCGGGCCGGGCGACGAGCGCACACTGGCAAGCGATACCCTAAACCAGGCTGGATAAACTATCAATATATTTGACACGAAAGGCTCAAAAGCCTACTGATGTGCATTTTATTAAACAACAACAGGAGCCGCACCATGGATATCGCCAACATCATCGACTTTGCACAGGTACTCACCGAAGCTGAACGCTACCGCCCCGCGGCGGAAAAAATCCTCAAGGGCGAGCCGGACCAGGCGGTCTACAACCACTATTCCAGCCCATGCGGTCAGTTCGCTGCGGGTGTGTGGGAAGGTGCAGTCGGGCAGTGGACAGTGAACTACACCGAGCACGAATACTGCGAGATCGTTCAGGGTGTATCGGTGCTGCGCGACCAGGATGGCGGTGCGAAAACGCTGCGTACCGGTGATCGGTTTGTGATCCCGGCCGGTTTCAAGGGCACCTGGGAGGTGCTGGAGCCTTGCCGCAAGATCTATGTGATGTTCGAGCAGAAATAACTATTTAGCGCATGCGCTGCACAGCTCTGAAAGAGGATAGCCCTGCCCACTTCGGGCCATTCTCTTTAAGAGGCCGTTTACCATGAACAACGAAGAAATCCTGCAAGCCCTGGCTCACCTGATCGGCACGCCGTACGAGCCTTCGGTGAAAGACACCATCGTCGAGATTACCGGCCGCAAACGTGTCGTTGGCCCAAGGGAAATCTGCACCAAGGAACTTGACCCCAATCGCATCCACATCCGAGTCGATGCCAACAGCCTGATCCAAGGCTTCAGCTTCAACTGATCTACCATGCAGGCATAAAAAAACCCGCGTCCTTTCGGACGCGGGTTTTTTTCAGGTTGCCGATCAATTACTTGATCTTGGCTTCCTTGTACACCACGTGCTTGCGAACAACCGGATCATATTTCTTGATCTCGATTTTGTCCGGAGTGGTGCGCTTGTTCTTGTCGGTGGTGTAGAAGTGGCCAGTGCCAGCACTCGAAACCAGACGGATCAATTCACGCATGACGTTCTCCTTAGAACTTTTCGCCGCGAGCACGCAGCTCGGCCAGCACTACGTCGATACCACGCTTGTCAATGACGCGCATGCCTTTGGCAGAAACGCGCAGACGCACGAAACGCTTCTCGGACTCAACCCAGAAACGGTGGTGTTGCAGGTTCGGCAGGAAACGACGACGGGTTTTGTTGTTTGCGTGGGAAATGTTGTTCCCGGTTACTGGACCCTTACCAGTAACTTGACAGACTCTCGACATGACTCAGCCCTCTAAAACCACATGCCCAACCCGGCATGGGTTGGCCGCTTAATCTCTCAGTCTTTGGCGCCAGGCGCCGTGATTCTGGAGGTCTTATCGACCGGATCCGCTGATGCGACAGGCCGAGCCCCTAGAAAAGAGCGCTGCTTTATACCAGAAAGACTACGCCACAACAACAGAAGATGAGCATCTGGTTGCTGCGAATGGCGCGCGAGCAGCATAGCGACTAGCCCGGCGAACTGTCGACCGCTCGTCGCCGATCCACTGAAAAAGAGGGTGGCCATTTCCTACAGCGCACACTAGGGTAGGACGTTTCCAGACTGCACTGGCAGATGGGCCACTGACAGCCAAGGAGTCACGATGCGTGCCGCCGCCCTTTCCTTATTGTTCACCTCTCTGTTCGCCGCCGGCCTCGCCCAGGCTGCACCGCTGAGCGTTTGCAGCGAAGCCAGCCCTGAAGGCTTCGACGTGGTCCAGTACAACTCGTTGACCACCACCAATGCCTCGGCCGATGTACTGATGAATCGCCTGGTCGAGTTCGACGCGGCCCAGGGCAAGGTAGTGCCGAGCCTGGCGCAGAGCTGGACGGTGTCGGCCGACGGCCTGGTCTACGACTTCAAGCTGCGCGACGGCGTGAAGTTCCACACCACGCCTTATTTCAAGCCGAGCCGCGAGCTGAACGCCGACGACGTTCTGTTCAGCTTCCAGCGCATGCTCTACCCCGCTCACGCCTGGCACAAGACGGCCCCGGGCGGTTATCCCCACGCCCAGTCGCTGCAGCTGGGCAGCCTGATCAAGTCGATCGAGGCGCCCGAGCCCAGCACTGTGCGCTTCACCCTGAACCACGCCGATGCCACCTTCCTCGCCACCCTGAGCATGGGCTTCGCCTCGATCTACTCCGCCGAATACGCCGACAACCTGCTCAAGGCCGGTACCCCGGAGAAGCTCAACAGTCAGCCCATCGGCACCGGTCCGTTCGTCTTCCAGCGCTTCCAGAAAGATGCCGTGGTGCGTTATCGCGCCAACCCCGACTACTTCGCTGGCAAACCCTCGGTAGACCCGCTGATCTTCGCCATTACCACGGACGCCAATGTGCGCCTGCAGAAGCTCAAGCGCGGCGAATGCCAGGTGGCACTGTCGCCCAAGCCGCTGGACATTGCCGAGGCAGGCAAGGACGGCAACCTCAAGGTCGCCACCACCCCGGCATTCATGACCGCGTTCGTCGCCATCAACAGCGAACACCCGCCGCTGGACAAGCCCGAAGTACGCCAGGCCATCAACCTGGCCTTCGACAAGCAGGCCTATCTCAAGGCCGTATTCGAAGACACGGCCACCGCAGCCAACGGTCCCTACCCGCCCAATACCTGGAGCTACGCCAAGGACCTGCCCGGCTATCAGTTGGACGTGAACAAAGCCAAGGCGCTGTTGGCCAAGGCCGGTTTGGCCGACGGCTTCAGCACCACGATCTGGACCCGCCCTTCGGGCAGCCTGCTCAACCCCAACCCGAGCCTCGGCGCCCAGATGTTGCAGGCTGACCTTGGCAAGATCGGCATCAAGGCCGAGATCCGCGTGATCGAGTGGGGCGAACTGATCCGCCGCGCCAAGGCGGGCGAGCATGACCTGCTGTTCATGGGCTGGGCAGGCGACAACGGCGACCCGGACAACTTTCTCAGCCCGCAATTTTCCTGCGCGGCGGTCAAATCGGGGACCAACTTCGCACGCTTCTGCGACAGCCGGTTGGATCAGCTGATCAGTGCCGGACGCACCACCAACGACCAGAGCGTGCGCAGCCGGTTGTATCAGCAGGCACAGACCCTGATCCAGCAGCAGGCGCTGTGGGTGCCGCTGGCGCATCCGACGGCGGCGACCCTGCTTCGCCAAGAGGTCGAGGGGTATCAGGTGAGCCCGTTCGGGCGGCTGGACTTCAGCAAGGTCTCGGTCAACCGCTGAATCCACGTCTGCAGGCCCGGCCAATCGCCGGCAAGCCGGCTCCCACAGGTTCCCCACTGGCATACCTGTGGGAGCCGGCTTGCCGGCGATTGGGCCGGTACCGACAGCACAGCACTAGGCCACGATCCACCCCTGTTCGACCATCGACAGGGGCTCACCGTCGCCGACGATGATGTGATCGAGCACCCGCACATCGATCAGCCCCAACGCCCGCTTCAATGAGAGCGTCATGTGCACATCATCCTGGCTTGGCTCGCTGTTACCCGAAGGATGGTTGTGACACAGGATCAAGGCCGCTGCGTTATGCGTCAGCGCACGGCGCACCACTTCTCGGGGGTAGATGCTGGCCCGGTCGATCGTCCCCCTGAACAGGATTTCGAAGGCCAGCGGCCGGTGCTTGCTATCCAGGAACAGGCAGCCGAACACTTCGCTGGCCTCGTGGCGCAGCATGGCCTTGAGATAACGCCGCACTGCCACAGGGCTCTCCAGAGCCGGGGTACGCTCGATGCTCTCATCCAGATAACGCCGGCCGATTTCCAGCAGCGCCTGCAGCTGGGCGTACTTCACCGGCCCCAGGCCAGGCTCGCGCAAAACGGCTTGGCGATCAGCCTCGAGAAACTGTCTGAGCCCACCAAAACTCACCAACAGACCACGCGCCAGGTCCAGCACGTTGCGCCCGGCAACACCTGAACCTAGCAATACCGCGAGCAGCTCGGCATCCGACAACACGGCTGCACCACGTGTCAGCAGCTTCTCCCGGGGCCGTTCATCCGCCGGCCATTTCCTGATATTCATCCTTGCTCCTTTGGCCCCACTACGGCACGTTTCGGCCCTGTGTTAATCTATTTCGCCTCGTACATGCGACGTTCTGCCGCAGGCAGTTTTTTCGTCGCCGCCCGCTCTCACTGGAAAAAGGCAAGCCTATGCAGCGGCTGTATCGCAAGCGCATCGTTCTCGGCGTAGGGGGTGGCATTGCCGCCTACAAGAGCGCCGAGCTGATCCGCCGACTCCTGGAGCACGGCGCGCAGGTGCGCGTCGTCATGACCCGCGGCGGTGCTGAGTTCATCACCCCGCTGACCCTGCAGGCGCTGTCCGGCCACCCGGTGCACATGGATCTGCTCGACCCCGCCGCCGAAGCGGCCATGGGCCATATCGAACTGGCCAAGTGGGCCGACCTGGTGCTCATCGCCCCCGCTACCGCCGACCTCATGGCGCGCATGGCCCAGGGTATGGCAGATGACCTGCTGACCACCCTGGTACTGGCCACCGACGCAACCGTGGCCGTGGCCCCGGCCATGAACCAGGCCATGTGGCGTGATCCGGCCACCCAGGCCAACCTGGAACTGCTCAAGAACCGTGGCATCCAGGTGTTCGGCCCGGCCTCCGGCAGCCAGGCCTGCGGCGATGTGGGCTTGGGCCGCATGCTCGAAGCCACCGACCTGGCCTGGTGCGCGGCGGAAAGCTTCCAGCGCCAGGCGCTGACCGGCAAGCACGTGCTGATCACCGCAGGCCCGACCCAGGAAAACATCGACCCGGTGCGCTACATCACCAATCATAGCTCCGGGAAGATGGGCTTCGCCCTGGCCGAAGCGGCTGCCGAAGCCGGGGCTCGGGTAACCCTCGTCACCGGCCCTGTGCACCTGCCGACACCCGACCGGGTCACGCGAATAGACGTGGTTAGCGCGCGGGACATGCTCGCGGCCTGTGAAGCAGCCATGCCGTGCGACCTTTTCATCGCATCGGCGGCAGTCGCGGACTACCGCCCAGAGGTCGTCGCCACGCAGAAGCTCAAGAAGGATCCTACGACCGGCGACGGCATGCTGCTGCAGATGGTGCGTAATCCCGATATCCTTGCGACCATCGCTGGCCGTGACGACCGCCCGTTCAGCGTCGGCTTCGCCGCCGAAACCGAACACTTGCTCGATTACGCCACGCGCAAGCTCAAGGACAAGAACCTCGACCTGATCGTCGCCAATGATGTGGCCAACCCCAGCATCGGCTTCAACAGCGAGGAAAACGCCCTGACCGTGATCGACCGCCAGCAGCACCAGACCCTCTTCGCGCAGACCAGCAAGGGCAAAATCGCCCGGCAACTGGTCGCCTTCATCGCCGAACGGCTCAATCAGGTTCAATAAGTTACATGCACGCTCTTCAAGCCAAGATTCTCGACCCACGCCTGGGCACCGAATTCCCCCTGCCGCAATACGCCACTCCCGGCTCTGCCGGCCTGGACCTGCGCGCCCTGCTCAAGGAAGACACCGTCCTCGAGCCTGGCCAGACCCTGCTGATTCCCACCGGCCTGTCGATCTACATCGGCGACCCGGGCCTGGCGGCAATGATTCTGCCGCGCTCCGGCCTGGGCCATAAGCACGGCATCGTGCTGGGCAACCTGGTCGGCCTGATCGACTCGGACTACCAGGGCGAGCTGATGGTGTCGTGCTGGAACCGCGGCAACACGCCATTCACCATCGCCATCGGCGAGCGCATCGCGCAACTGGTGCTGGTGCCGGTGGTGCAAGCGCATTTCGACATCGTCGAGCAGTTCGACGAAAGCCAGCGCGGCACCGGTGGCTTTGGCCATTCCGGCAGCCACTGAGCCAACTGACGACCGTTCGGGCCAAGGATGGCGAACTCTCTGACGAAACCACCGTCCAAGCGTTCAGTTTGCGCCTGCCCAGAAAGCCTTTGACTAATGGAGCTTCCAGAGATGAACGACATGGCCCACCTGGTCCCCGCACTGCCTGACAGCATTTTCCGCGCCTATGACATCCGCGGCGTGGTCGGCAAAACCCTGCACGCCGAAACCGCCTACTGGATCGGCCGCGCCATCGGCGCCCAGACCCTCGCCCAGGGCGAACCGCAGATCTCGGTTGGCCGCGACGGTCGCCTGTCCGGCCCGATGCTGGTCGAGCAGCTGATCAAGGGCCTGGTCGAAGCCGGCTGCCAGGTCAGCGACGTCGGTCTGGTACCGACCCCGGCGCTGTACTTCGCTGCCAACGTGCTGGCCGGCAAGTCCGGAGTGATGCTCACCGGTAGCCACAACCCGTCGGACTACAACGGCTTCAAGATCGTCATCGCCGGCGATACCCTGGCCAACGAGCAGATCCAGGCCCTGCTGACCCGCCTGAAAACCAACGACCTGACCCGTGCCGAAGGCAGCGTGCAGAAGGTCGAGATCCTCGAGCCCTACTATCAGCAGATCGTCGCTGACGTGAAGCTGGCCAAGAAGCTCAAGGTGGTGGTGGACTGCGGCAACGGTGCTGCGGGCGTTATCGCCCCGCAACTGATCGAAGCCCTGGGCTGTGAGGTGATTCCACTGTTCTGCGAAGTGGATGGCAACTTCCCCAACCACCACCCGGACCCGGGCAAGCCGGAAAACCTCGAAGACCTGATCGCCAAGGTCAAGGAAACCAATGCTGACATCGGCCTGGCCTTCGATGGCGACGGCGACCGTGTGGGCGTGGTGACCAACACCGGCAACATCGTCTACCCCGATCGCCTGCTGATGCTGTTCGCCCAGGATGTGCTGTCGCGCAACCCGGGAGCCGAGATCATCTTCGACGTCAAATGCACCCGCCGCCTGACCCCACTGATCGAGCAGCACGGTGGCCGCGCACTGATGTGGAAAACCGGCCATTCGCTGATCAAGAAGAAGATGAAGCAGACCGGTTCGCTGCTGGCTGGCGAGATGAGCGGGCACATCTTCATCAAGGAGCGCTGGTACGGTTTCGACGACGGCATCTACAGCGCTGCGCGTCTGCTGGAGATTCTCAGCAAGGCCGGCCAGGATGCCGAAAGCCTGTTCGCTGCGTTCCCGAACGATATTTCCACGCCGGAAATCAATATTGATGTGACCGACGAGGGTAAATTCAGCATCATTGATGCACTGCAACGCGACGCTGACTGGGGCGAAGCGAGCCTGACCACCATTGACGGTGTGCGGGTCGACTATGCCCAAGGCTGGGGTCTGGTTCGCGCCTCCAACACCACGCCGGTGCTGGTGCTGCGCTTCGAGGCCGAAAGCGACGATGAATTGCAACGTATCAAGGATGTTTTCCGCGCCCAGTTGCTGCGGGTTGCCCCTGAGCTGCAACTGCCGTTCTGACCGATTATCTGTTCCTGACAGGAGCCCTGCATGACCCTCGATCGCGATGCCGCTTCCCATGTAGCCGAGGTTTTGTCCGAAGCACTGCCTTACATCCGCCGCTTTGTCGGCAAGACCCTGGTGATCAAGTACGGCGGCAACGCGATGGAGAGCGAAGAGCTCAAGACCGGCTTTGCCCGGGACATCGTGCTGATGAAGGCCGTGGGCATCAACCCGGTGGTCGTGCACGGCGGCGGCCCGCAGATCGGCGACCTGCTCAAGCGCCTGTCGATCGAAAGCCACTTCATCGACGGCATGCGCGTCACCGACGCGGCGACCATGGACGTTGTTGAAATGGTCCTCGGCGGCCAGGTCAACAAGGACATCGTCAACCTGATCAACCGCCACGGCGGTAGCGCCATCGGCCTGACCGGCAAGGACGCGGAGCTGATCCGCGCCCGCAAGCTCACCGTGAGCCGCCAGACGCCGGAGATGACCCAGCCGGAAATCATCGACATCGGCCATGTCGGCGAAGTGGTCAGCGTCAACACCGACCTGCTGAACATGCTGGTGAAGGGCGACTTCATCCCGGTGATCGCGCCTATCGGTGTGGGTGCCAACGGTGAGTCGTACAACATCAATGCCGACCTGGTGGCCGGCAAGGTGGCCGAAGCGCTGAAAGCCGAGAAACTGATGCTACTGACCAACATCGCCGGCCTGATGGACAAGCAGGGCCAGGTGCTGACCGGCCTGACCACCGAGCAGGTCAACGAACTGATCGCCGACGGTACCATCTACGGCGGCATGCTGCCGAAGATCAAGTGCGCGCTGGAAGCGGTCCAGGGTGGCGTCAACAGCTCGCACATCATCGACGGCCGTGTGCCGAATGCCGTGCTGCTGGAGATCTTCACCGACAGCGGTGTGGGCACCCTGATTACCAATCGCAAGCGTCACTGATCCGTCTGCACTGGCCCTATCGCCGGCAAGCCGGCTCCCACGAGGATCGCACCGAACCCTGTGGGAGCCGGCTTGGCGGCGACAGGGCCGGTAAAGGCAACACAAACAAGAAAGGCGACCCGCAAAGGTCGCCTTTCTTGTTTACCAGGCCAGGATCAGATCCCGTACTGCGCCCGGTACGCCTCCACAGCCGGCAGATGCTGCTTGAGCTGAGGATCATCGGCCAGGAACTCCAGCACCTGGGTCAGCGAAACGATGCTGACCACCGGAATACCGAAGTCACGTTCCACTTCCTGGATCGCAGACAGCTCGCCATTGCCGCGCTCTTCGCGGTTCAGCGCGATCAGCACGCCAGCGGCCTTGGCCTGCTGGGCGTTGATGATCTGCATGACCTCGCGGATGGCGGTACCAGCAGTGATCACGTCATCGATGATCAATACATCACCGGCCAACGGCGCGCCGACCAGGCTACCGCCTTCGCCGTGGTCCTTGGCCTCTTTGCGGTTGAAGCACCACGGCACGTCGAGCTGATGCTGCTCTGCCAGGGCCACGGCGGTGGCCGCCGCCAAGGGGATACCCTTGTAGGCCGGGCCGAACAGCACATCGAACGGGATCTTGCTGTCGACGATGGCCGCCGCATAGCAACGACCCAGCTGCGCCAGGGCGGAGCCGGTGTTGAACAGGCCGGCATTGAAGAAATACGGGCTGGTACGCCCCGATTTCAAAGTGAACTCACCGAACCGCAGAACCCCGCGATCGATGGCAAAACGAATGAAGTCGCGCTGATACGGCTGCATGGAAAGTCCCGGACACCACGGATTTAGCTAAATGGGTTGAGCTCGGGTATCATACACGCACGAGATTTTTGGGGCCATTTATGCGGATCATCAGTGTGAACGTGAATGGCATTCAGGCTGCGGCCGAGCGAGGATTGCTCAGCTGGCTGCAAGCCCAGAATGCCGACGTCATCTGCCTTCAGGATACCCGCGCCTCGGCCTTTGAACTCGACGACCCAGCTTTCCAGCTCGATGGCTATTTCCTTTATGCCTGCGATGCGGAGGTACCCGCCCAAGGTGGCGTGGCACTTTACTCGCGCATGCAACCCAAGGCAGTCATCACCGGCCTGGGCTTCGAGACAGCCGACCGCTACGGGCGTTATCTGCAAGCAGATTTCGACAAAGTCAGTATTGCCAGCCTGCTGCTGCCTTCGGGCATGAACGGCGACGAAGACTTGAACCAGAAATTCAAGTTGATGGACGACTTCGCCAAGTACCTGGACAAACAGCGTCGCAAGCGTCGCGAATACATCTATTGCGGCTCGTTCTACGTGGCGCAGCAGAAGCTCGACATCAAGAACTGGCGCGACAGCCAGCAGTCCCCGGGCTTCCTGCCGCCAGAGCGTGCCTGGATGGATGCGATCACGGGCGACATGGGTTATGTGGATGCCCTGCGCGAAGTCAGCCGCGAAGGCGACCAGTACAGCTGGTGGCCGGACAACGAACAGGCCGAGATGCTCAACCTGGGCTACCGGTTCGACTACCAGATCCTTACCCCAGGCCTGCGCCGCTTCGTGCGCAACGCTCGCCTGCCGCGTCAGCCGCGCTTCTCCCAGCATGCGCCGCTGATCGTCGACTATGACTGGACGTTGACCATCTGAACCCCTGGGGCTGCTTTGCAGCCCAATCGCCGGCAAGCCGGCTCCCACAAGTAAAGCGCAGGCCTCAAGGCCAGTGGAGTACCTGTGGGAGCCGGCTTGCCGGCGATTGGGGACACAGAAAATTACTTGATCGGCCGCCAGATCAAGGGGTACCGATAAGGCTGCCCTTCATTGGCCCTGACCGCCGCAATGACGATCAGAATCAGCACCGCCACCATCAGCATGGCGAACAGCACCAGCCCGATGAACACGAACATCAGCAAAAAACAGACGAACCCGGCAACGGTCACGCTGATCTGAAAGTTCAGCGCCTCTTTGCCCTGGGCATCGATGAAAGGATCTTGCTCGCGCTTGAGGTGCCACAGCACCAGCGGGCCCAGCAGATGCCCGAGGGGCACCACCAGGCCAAGTAGCGCGCTGAGGTGACAGAACATCGCCCATTGCCGCACATCGGCATTGGGCGGGGTGACCGACAGTTGAGGATCGCTCATGCCCCGCACCTCCCTGTTTGGCTTTAGTCGGCCAGCGCGGCCTTCTGCAGCTCGAAGAGCTCGTCCATGCCTTTTTGCGCCAGCGCCAGCATGGCGTTGAAGTCTTCAGGCTGGAACGGCTTGCCCTCGGCAGTGCCCTGAACTTCGATGAAACCACCGGCGCTGGTCATGACCACGTTCAGGTCGGTCTCGGCAGCGGAGTCTTCGAGGTAGTCCAGATCGAGCACCGCTTCGCCCTGGTACATGCCCACCGATACTGCGGCAATCATGTGCTTGAGCGGGTTGCCGGCCTTCAGGCCGCCACGCTTCTTGATCACCGCCAAGGCGTCGCACAGGGCGACCATGGCACCGGTGATCGAGGCAGTGCGGGTACCGCCATCGGCCTGGATCACGTCGCAGTCGATGTACAGGGTGATGTCACCCAGCTTGTTCATATCGAGTGCGGCGCGCAGTGAGCGGCCGATCAGGCGCTGGATTTCCAGGGTACGGCCACCCTGTTTGCCACGGCTGGCTTCGCGCTGGTTACGCTCGCCAGTGGAGCGCGGCAGCATGCCGTATTCGGCAGTCAGCCAGCCTTGGCCCTGGCCTTTGAGGAAGCGGGGAACACCATTCTCGACGCTGACCGTGCAGACGACCTTGGTGTCGCCAAACTCGACCAGTACCGACCCCTCGGCGTGCTTGGTGTAGTTGCGGGTGATGCGGATCGAGCGGAGCTGATCGGCGGCGCGACCACTTGGACGTTTCATCTGGGATACCTGTACCGGGACTTTGAATCTGCCAGCATTATAGAGCCCGCCGCCCGGCGAGGACACGCCTATTGTCGCGCCCCGGACAGCCTGTCACCTTTTCCCACCTTTTCACCCCGCCTCTGTAACATGGGCGGATTGGGCGCCGAAGCCTCACTGCGCTACAATCCTGCGCCTTGCAGCCGAAAGGCTTCCCCGTTCACCCCATCTACGCGAGGTACTTCCCATGGTGCACAGCATGACCGCTTTTGCTCGTGTCGAGCGCGCAGGCAGCCAAGGCACCCTGGTCTGGGAACTGCGCTCGGTCAACCACCGCTACCTGGAACCCCACCTGCGCCTGCCGGACGCCTTGCGCGACCTGGAAGGTGCCGTGCGTGAAGGCCTGCGCCAGGGCCTGTCGCGCGGCAAGGTCGAATGCACCCTGCGCCTTCACGAAGACAGCAATGGCAAGCCACTCAAGGTCGACCGCGAGCGCGCCGCGCAGCTGGTTGCCGCCGCCGAAGAAGTAGCCGGCCTGATCAAGCAGCCAGCGCCGCTCAATCCGCTGGAAGTGCTGTCCTGGCCTGGTGTGCTGGTGGCCGACGCCAACGACCCGCAGGCACTGAATGCCGAGGCCGTGGCGCTGTTCGACGAGGCACTGGCCGAACTCAAGGCCGGGCGCCTTCGCGAAGGCCAGGAACTGGCCCGACTGATCAATGAGCGCCTCGACAACATGGCCAGCGAAGTGACCACCCTGCGCGCGCTGGTGCCGCAGATGCTCGCCGCGCAACGACAGAAGATCATCGATCGCTTCGGCGACCTGAAGGCCGAACTCGACCCTCAGCGCCTGGAGCAGGAGATGGTGCTGCTGGCGCAGAAGAGCGACGTCGCCGAAGAGCTTGATCGCCTCAGCACCCACGTCAACGAGGTACGCCGGGTGCTCAAGTCCGGCGGTGCCGCCGGCCGACGCCTGGACTTTCTGATGCAGGAGCTCAACCGCGAAGCCAACACCCTGGGTTCCAAAGCCTTCGACCCACGCAGCACGCAAGCGGCGGTCAATCTGAAGGTGCTGATCGAACAGATGCGTGAACAAGTACAGAACATCGAGTAAGGCCACCCCCACCATGAACCACAGCAGCGGCACCCTCTATATCGTTTCGGCACCGTCGGGTGCTGGCAAGACCAGCCTGGTCACCGCCCTGACCAAGGACGACCAGCAGATCCGCGTGTCGGTTTCGCACACAACGCGCGCCATGCGCCCGGGCGAGCAGCACGGGGTCAACTACCACTTCGTGGTGCACGAAGCATTCAAGGCACTGATCGAGCAGGGTGACTTCCTCGAACACGCCGAAGTGTTCGGCAACTTCTACGGCACCTCGCGCAGCGCACTGCAGCAGACCCTCGACCAGGGCTTTGACTTGATCCTGGAGATCGACTGGCAAGGTGCACAGCAGGTGCGCAAGTTGATGCCCGAGGCGCTGTCGGTGTTCATCCTGCCGCCGAGCCAGCAAGCACTGCGTCAGCGTCTGGACGGCCGCGGCCAGGACAGTGAAGAAATCATTGCCGGGCGCATGAAGGAAGCGGTCAGCGAGATGGTGCACTACGACGAGTATGACTACGTCATCATCAATGATGACTTCGACGTGGCGCTGGAAGAGTTGAAGGCGGTGTTCGTGGCCAACCGGTTGCTGCTGAAGCAGCAGCAGGCACGGCACGGGGCGCTGCTGAAAGAACTGCTTTCCTGATAGACCGAGAGGGGCTGCTTCGCAGCCCAATCGCCGGCAAGCCGGCTCCCACAGGATCTGTAGGAGCTGGCTTGCCGGCGATTGGGCCGCCAAGCGGCCCCTTAATTATTCCTGCAGCTGCAAGGTCGCCTGCTGACGCAGGGTAGCCCCCAGGAAGTAAGCCGGCGCACGCATCCGCGACAGCATCATCAGCACGATACCCAGTGCCGAGATGATCGCCGCAATCACGAACACCAGGCCCACCCCACCCACGTGCGAGCCGCTGCCAAAGTCCGGCGAGGCACTGTCGATCGCCGTGCGCACGAAGATCACCGAAAGAATCACCCCACCCACCAGCGGGCACAGGCCCCGCATGAAGAAGTGGCGCAGGCTGGAGAACAGGCTGTCGCGGAAGTACCAGACGCAGGCAAACGCCGTCAGCGAATAGTAGAAGCAGATCATCATCCCCAGCGCAGTGATCGTGTCAGCCAGCACGTTCTCGCTCAGGGTGCGCATGGTCACGTAGAACAGGCCCGCGGCAATGCCTGCGCAGATGGTCGCGTAGCGCGGGGTTTGCGAGCGCGGGCAGACCGTGGCGAAACGCTGTGGCACGGCGCCGTAGTAACCCATGGCCAGCAAGGTGCGCGCTGGCGACACGAAGGTCGACTGCAGCGAAGCGGCGGTGCTCGCCAGCACGGCAACCGACATCAGGATCGCCAGTGGCCCCATCACCGGACCGGCAAGGTGGGCGAAGACGTTCTCCTGGATGCGCGGATTGTTCAGGCCCAGGCCGAACTCGCTGATCCCGGCGAACTGCAGGGTGGCAATGGCGGTGAGCAGGTACAAGCCGAGGATCAGCAGCACCGTCCAGGTTGCCGCCTTGCCAGGCACTTCGTCACTGCCGATCGACTCTTCGCTGACGGTCAGGCACACGTCCCAGCCCCAGAAGATGAAGATCGACAGCGACAGGCCAGCGGCAAAGGCCGAGAACGACTCGACCCCGAACGGGTTGAACCAGGCAAAGTCGAATTCCAGCGGTGGTGGCGCGGTGGTGCCACCGAACGCAGCGAAGGCGAAGCCGATCAACACCAGCAGCTGCAAGGCAACCAATCCGTACTGCACGGTCATGGTGGTAGTCATGCCCCTGCAGCAGATCCACACCGCCAGGGCGATGAACACGCAACAGGTGGTGATGTTGATCAACAGGTTGTCCGCCAGGCCCGCCAATTCATGCTTGCCGGTGATCTGGCCAAGGAACAGGTAGAAGAAATCGACGGCGACGCCCGCCAGGTTGGACAGCACGATGGTGGTGGCAACGACCAGCCCCCACCCCCCGATCCAGCCGATCATCGGGCCGAAGGCGCGGGCAGACCAAGTAAAGGAAGTACCGCTGTCAGGCTCTGCCGCGTTCAGCTCACGATAGCCGAGGGCGACCAGCAGCATGGGCAGGAAACCAACGATGAACACGGCTGGAAGGTGAGCACCGACCTCCCGCACGGTGGGGCCGAGGGCGCCGGTCAGGGTATAGACCGGGGCAATGGTGGAAATGCCCAGCACCACGCTGGCCAACAGGCCAAGACGGCCTTTGGCCAGGCCTTTGCTGCGTTGAGTGCTGCCCAAGTCGGCCGCGTCGGGTGGGCGGCCGGCTTCTGTGTAATTGCTCATGAGAAAATGCCGTAACTATTGGAATTGTTGTCACAGGCCTTGCAAGCAAGGCGCTTTCACTCATTGAAAGCTTGCGAGTCGGAGTTGGTCATCCCAGACCTTCGGGTAATGTTCCCTACCGTGCAGCGTGGGCAATGCAAGCCTCGCGGAACGCCTGGAAAAGTGTCCGCGAGACCGGGTTTTCGGCATAACGCCATTCCGGGTGCCACTGCACCCCGAGCACGAAGCCCGGCGCGTCAGGCATCGACACCGCTTCGATCAGGCCATCGGGCGCCCGTGCCTCGACCCGCAGGCCGGGGGCCAGGCGATCGATGCCCTGGCTGTGCAGCGAATTGACCTCGAACTGCGCGGCCAGGCCCAGGCGCTCGAACACCCCGCCAGGTGCAACGCTGACAGGGTGACGAGGGCCGTATTGCACCTCCAGGGGTGCATCCTCAGGTTCGCGGTGATCCAGGTAGCCCGGCAGCTCCTGCACGCGTTGGTGCAGGCTGCCGCCCAGGGCCACGTTCAGTTCCTGGAAGCCACGGCAAATGCAGAATACCGGCACGCCGGCAGCAATCGCAGCCTGCAGCAACGGCAAGGTCAGCCGATCACGCGCTAGGTCGTGCCGGGTGCCTTCCGCGCTGGGGGCGCCATTGTAATGATGCGGCTCGACATTTGAAGGCGAGCCGGTAAAAAGAATGCCATCGAGCCGAGCCAACAGCGCCTGGGTGTCGCTGCCCCCATCGCGCGCCGGCAGAATCAGCGGCAGCCCGGCAAAGCCCGCCGCCTCTACGTACTTGTCGCCCACGGTGTGCGACGAGTTCTTCCCAACCTGCTGGCGGCAGGCGCTGACACCGATCAAGGGGACCGCATTTGCGCTCATGGGCTTACACCGTGTGCAGGTACCAGTTGTACTCAAGGTCGGAGATCGACACTTCGAACTCGGCCAGCTCGCTTTCCTTGCAAGCCACGAAGATATCGATGTAGTCGGGGCTGATGTACTGGTTGAGCACTTCGCTGTCGTCCAGCGCGCGCAGGGCATCACGCAGGTTGTTTGGCAGGCTTTGCTCCAACTGCTCGTAGGAGTTGCCTTCGATCGGCGCTCCCGGCTCGACCTTGCTGGTCAGGCCGTGGTGAATGCCGGCGAGGATGGCCGCAAGCATCAGGTACGGGTTGGCATCGGCGCCGGCTACGCGGTGTTCGATGCGCACGTTCTCGCTGCTGTCGGTCGGCACGCGAACCGCCACCGTGCGGTTGTCCAAGCCCCAGCTCGGCGCATTGGGCACGTAGAACTGCGCGCCGAAACGGCGGTAGGAGTTGATGTTCGGGCAGAGGAAGGCCATCGACGCCGGCATGGTTTCCAGCACACCGCCAATAGCGTGGCGCAGGGCATCGCTCTGCAGCGGGTCTTCGCTGGTGAAGATGTTCTTGCCGGTTTTCTTGTCCAGCAGCGAGATATGCACGTGCAGGCCGTTGCCTGCCTGGCCCGGATACGGCTTGGCCATGAAGGTGGTGTCCATTTCATGGTCGTAGGCGACGTTCTTGATCAACCGCTTGAGCAGGATCGCGTAGTCGCAGGCCTTGAGTGGGTCGGCCACGTGGTGCAGGTTGACTTCGAACTGCGCCGGGGCGCTTTCCTTGACGATGGCATCGGCCGGCAGGCCTTGCTCCTTGGCCGCTTCCAGCATGTCCTGCAGGCAGTCGGCATATTCGTCGAGGTCGTCGATGAGGTAGACCTGGGTCGACTGCGGGCGTTTGCCGGAGATCGGCGAACGCGGCGGCTGCGGGCGTCCGTTGAGGTTGTCCTGGTCGATCAGGTAGAACTCCAGCTCGAACGCGGCGCAGATGTCCAGGCCCAGGTCGTCGAACTTGCTCACCACCTGGCGCAGTACTTCACGCGGGTCGGCGAAGAACGGCGCGCCGTCCAGTTCGTGCATGGTCATCAGCAACTGGGCGGTCGGGCGCTTCTGCCACGGCTCGTCGGACAGCGTGCCAGGGATCGGGAAGCAGATACGGTCGGCATCGCCGATGTCCAGGCCCAGCCCGGTGCTCTCGACCGTCGAACCGTTGATGTCCAGGGCGAACAGCGACGCCGGCAGGTTGATACCTTTCTCGTACACCTTGTGCAGGCTGGCCCGCTCGATGCGCTTGCCACGTACCACGCCATTCATGTCGGAGATCAGCAGATCGACGTACTGAGTGTCCGGATGGGCCTGGAGGAAGTCTTTCATCTCGCTGGAAGAACTGGCGCACGGGGTGACCGACGTCATGGTGTACATCCTTTGATGTGCTGCGGCGATGTGGGGATACGGCTGGCGCCACACGGGCGACGATGGTTGCAGCTGTTGTTCTTTTCACTTTCCCATCGTGGGGATTGATTACCCGACCGGGCGCATTGATTCCCAGGGGCGGTTCCACTATAAAATGGCCTCAACGCAACAGACATTGGCAATTCAGCAAGCAGAGCGTGCATCAATGCAATATCAGATAACCCACGCCGACCTCTCCCTGGTCCTGGCTCTGGAACGCGGCCGCTCGCTGGCCAAAGCCGCCGAGCTGCTGAAAGTCGACGTTTCCACGGTGTTCCGTTCGATCCGTCGCCTCGAATCGGCGCTGGGTACCGCACTCTTCGTCAAGAGCCGCAAAGGCTACCTGCCAACCGATACCGCGCAGGCCCTTGCCGAGCAGGCCGAACGCGCCGAGCAAGCGCTGGATGCTGCGCGCATCGCCATGAGCAGCGGTGAGCAGGTGGTCAGCGGCACCGTGCGCCTGACTTGTACCGAAGCCGTGATGCACAGCCTACTGCTGCCGGCACTGGCGGACTTCATGCCGAACTACCCGGCGCTGTCGCTGGAGATGGGCACCTCCAATACCTTCGCCAACCTCAGCCGGCGCGATGCCGACATCGCCTTGCGGCTGACCAATACGCCGCCGGAGCATCTGGTCGGACGCTGCCTGGGCTCCACATCTTATGTGATCTGCGGCCAGCCTCAGTGGCGCGAGCGCCTCACCGAGGCGGCTGGCAGTGTGCCGTGGATCGCACCGGATGACTCGATGCAGGATCACCCCACGGTGGTCTGGCGCAACCAGCAGTACCCTGGGCTCAGCCCGCGTTATCAATGCAGCAGCATGTCGACCATCGCCCAGCTTGTAAGCACCGGGCTGGGCGTGGCGGCACTGCCCGACTACATGGTGGATGCACTGCCAGGTGTCGACGCGCTGAGCGGGCCACTGCCCGGTTGCGACACCCAGTTGTGGTTGCTGACGCGGCCGGATTGTCGGGCATTGCGCTCGGTGCAGACATTGTTCGAGGAACTGACACCGCGGTTGCGAGACGCAATGCTCTGAGGGTATCGTCAAGCTCATGTAGCCGAGCCGTCTGTTCCGGCCCTTTCGCCGGCAAGCCGGCTCCCACAGGGAGGGCGGTGTTCTCGGCAACGGTGGAAGCTGGCTTGCCAGCGATGCAGCCACCGCAGGTCCATCGGGTAAAACAGCGCTTCCCTATTGGCTGGTGATTTTTTAAACTATCGAGTCCGCCTGCCCATCTTGGGCTGCACGCCTACCGCATTTGCTACTGAGGAAGACCATGGCCCGCGTAACTGTTGAAGACTGCCTGGAACACGTGGATAACCGTTTTGAGCTGGTCATGCTCTCGACCAAGCGCGCCCGTCAGCTGGCTACCGGCGGCAAAGAGCCGCGCGTAGCGTGGGAAAACGACAAACCAACCGTGGTCGCCCTGCGCGAGATCGCCGAAGGTATCGTCACCCCTGAGTTCATCGCCGCCGAAGAGATCGTCACCGAGGATCCGGTCTTCGCCGCGTTCGAGGACGAGTCCAACGAGGCTGTCTGATCCATGCCTGGTCGACGTCGCGCGGCACAAGGCCCTCTTCCTCGGCAAGAGGTGAAATCATGCCGGGCATAGAAGCCTTAGCCGAACGGCTGTCGACCTATCTGGGCCCCGAACAGGTCAACCTGGTTCGCCGGGCCTACTTCTACGCCGAACAGGCGCACGATGGGCAACGCCGCCGCAGCGGCGAGCCCTACGTGACCCATCCGCTGGCCGTGGCCAGCATCCTCGCCGACATGCACATGGACCATCAGAGCTTGATGGCAGCCATGCTGCACGACGTGATCGAAGACACCGGCATCGCCAAGGAAGCCCTCAGCCAGCAGTTTGGCGAGACGGTGGCCGAACTGGTCGACGGGGTCAGCAAGCTGACCCAGATGAACTTCGAGACCAAGGCCGAGGCGCAAGCCGAAAACTTCCAGAAGATGGCCATGGCCATGGCCCGCGATATCCGCGTGATCCTGGTCAAGCTGGCTGACCGCCTGCACAACATGCGCACACTGGAAGTGCTGTCGGGCGAGAAACGCCGGCGCATCGCCAAGGAAACCCTGGAAATCTACGCCCCCATCGCCAACCGCCTGGGCATGCACACCGTGCGCGTGGAATTCGAGGACCTCGGCTTCAAGGCCATGCACCCGATGCGCTCGTCGCTGATCCACCGGGCGGTCAAGAGCGCGCGCGGCAACCGCAAGGAAATCGTCGCAAAGATCGAACATTCGCTGGCCAACTGCCTGGCAGCCGATGGCATCCAGGGCGAGGTCAGCGGCCGGCAGAAACACCTCTATGGCATCTACAAGAAGATGCGTGGCAAGCGCCGCGCCTTCAACGAGATCATGGACGTATATGCCTTCCGCATCATCGTCGACAAGGTCGACACCTGCTACCGCGTGCTCGGCGCCGTGCACAACCTGTACAAGCCGCTGCCCGGGCGCTTCAAGGATTACATCGCAATCCCCAAGGCCAACGGCTACCAGTCGCTGCACACCACTCTGTTCGGCATGCATGGGGTACCCATCGAGATCCAGATTCGCACCCGCGAAATGGAAGAGATGGCCAACAACGGCATCGCCGCGCACTGGCTGTACAAGTCCAACGACGATGAGCAGCCCAAGGGCAGCCATGCCCGCGCCCGCCAATGGGTCAAGGGCATCCTCGAGCTGCAGCAGCGTGCCGGCAACTCGCTGGAATTCATCGAGAGCGTGAAGATCGACCTGTTTCCGGACGAGGTCTACGTGTTCACCCCTAAAGGGCGGATCATGGAGCTGCCCAAAGGCTCCACCGCTGTCGACTTTGCCTACGCGGTGCACACCGACGTCGGCAACAGCTGCATTGCCTGCCGTATCAACCGGCGCCTGGCACCCCTGTCGGAGCCGTTGCAGAGTGGTTCCACGGTGGAAATCGTCAGTGCCCCCGGCGCACGGCCCAACCCTGCCTGGCTCAACTTCGTGGTCACCGGCAAGGCGCGCACGCACATACGCCACGCGCTCAAGCAGCAGCGCCGTTCCGAGTCGATCAGCCTGGGCGAGCGCCTGCTGAACAAGGTGCTGACCGGTTTCGACAGCAGCCTGGAACAGATCCCGCAGGAACGCATCCAGGGCATCCTGGCGGAATACCGCCTGGAACTGATCGAAGACCTGCTCGAAGACATCGGCCTGGGCAACCGCATGGCCTACGTGGTCGCCCGCCGCCTGCTGTCGGCAGAAGGCGAACCGCTACCGGCGCCGGAAGGCCCGCTGGCGATTCGCGGCACCGAAGGCCTGGTGCTGAGCTATGCCAAGTGCTGTACGCCGATCCCGGGCGACCCGATCGTCGGCCACCTGTCGGCGGGCAAGGGCATGGTCGTGCACCTGGAGAACTGCCGCAACATCAGTGAAATCCGCCATAACCCGGAGAAGTGCGTGCAACTCTCCTGGGCCAAGGACATCACCGGCGAATTCAACGTCGAGCTGCGTGTCGAGCTCGAGCACCAGCGCGGCCTGATCGCCCTGCTGGCCAGCAGTGTCAATGCCGCCGACGGCAACATCGAGAAGATCAGCATGGACGAACGCGACGGCCGTATCAGCGTTGTCCAACTGGTGGTCAGCGTGCACGACCGCGTGCACCTGGCTCGTGTGATCAAGAAGCTGCGTACGCTGACCGGCGTGGTTCGCATCACCCGCATGCGTACGTAGTCCGCCAACCGCAAGGAGTCATCATGAGCAAGACCGTCATCAACAGCGACAAGGCCCCTGCCGCCATCGGTACCTACTCGCAAGCGATCAAGGCCGGCAATACCGTGTACATGTCGGGCCAGATCCCACTGGACCCGAAAACCATGGAACTGGTCGAAGGCTTCGAAGCCCAGACCGTGCAGGTGTTCGAGAACCTCAAGTCCGTTGCCGAAGCCGCTGGCGGCTCCTTCAAGGACATCGTCAAGCTGAACATCTTCCTCACCGACCTGAGCCACTTCGCCAAGGTCAACGAGATCATGGGCCGTTACTTCGAGCAGCCCTACCCAGCCCGCGCCGCCATTGGCGTTGCCGCGCTGCCCAAAGGCGCCCAGGTCGAAATGGACGCCATCCTGGTCATCGAGTGATGCCGCTGGTGACGGGCGCCCTGCCCGTCACCTTCCAGTTCAAGGTTACCCCATCATGCGTCAAGCACTGCCCCTCGCGCTGGCAGCTCTGCTTCTGAGCGGCTGCGCCAGCCACAAACCCGAAGATTTCAACGGCACCTGGATCAACCAGGCCGCCATCGAGGCCGCCGTCAAAGGTGGCAACCTGCGTCAGGCCCTGAACGAACATGGCCCGGTCTTCGAGTGGAAGCTCGATGTGGCCAACCAGCAGGCCAGTTACAGCAACGGCTTCGAAGCCGCCGACGGCCAGCTGACCGCCAACGACAAGCAGTGGCAGGCCAGCTTCCAGGGTGGCCAGACCGAACAGCTGGCGCTGGATGGCGACGAGCTGAAAACCACCGACGCCTCGGGGGCCGAGCAGACGTTCGAGCGCGCCAAGCAACCCGGCAATGCGCCTCTAGGTGGCAGCTTCGAGAAAGCGCTTTACCAGGCGTACCTGGGCGGTGAATGGAAGATCATCGAAGGCCAGGGCACCGGTGGCGTGGTGCACTTCACCGACAACGGCAACGTGACCGGCCTCCCGGGCCCGGACCGCTATGCCCTGTGCCTGGCCGGCGACTGCGCCAGCATGGGCGGTAGCAACGACAGCCTGTGGCTGGAACGCAACCAGCGTGGCGCGCCGTTCATCTTCAAGCGTGAGGGTGACAAGCTGGAAATATTCCAGGCGGTAAACAGTGCGCAGCCGGATGAGATGCCGCAGTTGGCGGCAGGTAAACGTCAGTGGGTGCTAGAGCGCGACTGACTTCAAAGGCCCTATCGCCGGCAAGTCGGCTCCCACAAGATTCGCGCAGCCCTTGAGGGCTGTGGTGTACCTGTGGGAGCCGGCTTGCCGGCGATAGGGCCGTCAGCCTCAACCATTGCCCTGCAAGATCGCCGCATACCCCTCTTTGTAGCTCGGATACGCGGGCTCCCACCCCAACGCCCGCACCCGTGCATTGCTGCAGCGCTTGCTGCCAGTACGCCGCACGCGTTGCTCATCCGACCATTCGGTAACGCCCATGTACGCCCGCAACCACGCCACCACATCGGCCAGCGGCGCTGGGTCGTCATCGACTCCGATATAGCAATCGTCCAGCGCTACGCCATCGGCATCCGCCCGCAGCAGGAAGGCCAGCAGGCTTGCGGCATCTTCAGCATGAATGCGGTTGCCATATAGCGGCGGCTCTTGCGCCACGCGATAACCTTGGCGCACCTGGCTCAACAACCACTCGCGACCGGGCCCATAGATCCCGGTCAAACGCACGACACTGGCCGGGATGCCACTGCCCAGCGCCAGCCGCTCGGCTTCAAGCATCACTCGCCCGGAATAGCCCTGCGGCTCGGTGGCCGCCGTCTCGTCGATCAACTCCCCGTCCTTTTGCGCGAACACGCTGCTGCTGGAGACGAACAGCAAGCGCCGCGGGCGCTGGCCACGCGCCGCCAGCCACGCCAGTACATGGCGCAAACCGTCGACATAGGCCGCTTGATAACCCGCCTCGTCGTGCTGGCTGGCCGCTACGCAATACACCAGGTAATCCGGCGAATGCTGTGGCCAGGCCTGGGGCATGCGCGCATCCGACAGATCGGCGGCTATGGGTGAAACGCCTTGCGGAAGGTGCTCGACCGAACGCCGCAGGCCGCTCACTGCCCAGCCAGAGGCCAGCAGTTGCTTGGCCAGGCGACTGCCTACATCACCACAACCCACAATCACAGCGGAAAGGTCTGACATCGAAATAGTCCTTTTCCCAAAGGATCAGACTATATGGATTACGCGATGAGCGGCTAGACCATGGTTGAAAAAAGCAACATGATTACTTTTGTTAACAAGAATTACTTGCAATAATGGCACCCCTATCTGTTCTCGGCCTATCTCGAGGCCTTGGAGAACGTTCACATTTTTCTTCATCAGGTCCGGCCAGCATGACACGTACTCAACCTTCCGCTTCGCCAACCCCGTCGCGCGCCTGGCGCGCCATCGCCGCGCTGATGTTCAGCCTGATGCTGGCCCCGGTGGCCATGGCCGATGAGCCAACCACCGCTGCCAACGCGCCAGCCGCCGCCGCCGCGCCAGCTGCCCCGGCCACCGAAGGCCAGGCACCTGCAGCCGACGCTCAGGCCGTTGTGCCGGCAGCGGTAGATCCGACTACCGAAGCGCTGGTTGAGGACACGTCCCTGGGCATGGCCCACGACCTTTCGCCATGGGGCATGTACAAGAACGCCGACGTGGTGGTGAAGGCCGTGATGATCGGCCTGGCCATCGCCTCGATCATCACCTGGACCATCTGGATCGCCAAAGGCTTCGAGCTGCTGGGCGCCAAGCGACGCCTGCGCGGCGAGATCGCCCTGCTGAAGAAGTCGGCCAGCCTCAAGGAGGCCAGCGACGTCTCCAACAAAGAAGGCACCCTGGCCCACACCCTGGTCCACGACGCCCTCGAGGAAATGCGCCTGTCGGCCAATGCACGCGAGAAAGAAGGCATCAAAGAGCGCGTCAGCTTCCGCCTGGAGCGCCTGGTGCACGCCAGCGGCCGTAACATGAGCAGCGGCACCGGCGTGCTGGCCACCATCGGCTCCACTGCACCGTTCGTCGGTCTTTTCGGTACCGTATGGGGCATCATGAACAGCTTCATCGGCATTGCCAAAACCCAGACCACCAACCTGGCCGTGGTTGCCCCAGGTATTGCTGAAGCCCTGCTGGCCACCGCCCTGGGCCTGGTTGCCGCGATCCCGGCCGTGGTCATCTACAACGTCTTCGCCCGCTCCATCGCCGGTTACAAGGCGCAGGTTTCCGACGCCTCGGCACAGGTACTGCTGCTGGTCAGCCGTGACCTGGACCACCAGGGTGGCGAGCGCGCTGCCCCGCACATGGTGAAAGTGGGGTAAGCCATGGGCCTGCATCTCAACGAAGGTGGCGACGACCTCGCCGAAAACCACGAAATCAACGTCACGCCGTTCATCGACGTGATGCTGGTACTGCTGATCATCTTCATGGTTGCCGCTCCCCTGGCCACGGTCGACATCAAGGTCGACCTGCCGGCCTCGACTGCCAAACCGGCACCGAGGCCCGAGAAACCGGTGTTCGTCAGCGTCAAGGCCGATCAGAAGCTGTACGTCGGCGACGATCAGGTACCTGCCCCCGAACAGCTTGGCGCGATGCTCGATGCCAAGACCAAGGGCGACAAGGAAACCACCATCTTCTTCCAGGCCGACAAGGGCGTGGATTACGGTGACCTGATGGAAGTGATGAACAACATGCGCGCGGCCGGCTACCTCAAGGTCGGTCTGGTAGGTCTCGAGACGGCAGCCAAGAAATGACGAAAACGCGCTCAAACATGGCGCGCTACGGCGGCAGCCTGGCGATCGTGCTGGGCGTGCACGTAGTCGCTGTGCTGCTGACGCTCAACTGGTCGGTGCCCCAGGCCATCGAGCTGCCCCCTGCAGCCATGATGGTCGAACTCGCACCGCTGCCCGAGCCCGCACCGCCACCACCCCCCAAGGCCGCCCCACAGCCGCCGGCACCGGTCGAAGAACCGCCGCTGCCCAAGCTGGTCGAGGCGCCGAAACCAAAAATCGCCATCGCCAAGCCGCCAAAGCCGAAGCCAAAGCCCCAGCCGCCCAAGCCTGAGAAAAAGCCTGAGCCGCCGAAGGATGAGCCACCGGCCAAAGAAGAGGTAGCGGACACGCCGCCGAGCAACACGCCCCCGCAGAAGTCGGCGGCACCGGCACCAAGCATTGCCTCCAACAGCCAAGCGTTGCCGACCTGGCAGAGCGACCTGCTGCGCCACCTGGCGAAGTACAAGCGCTACCCGGAAGACGCGCGCCGTCGCGGCCTGCAAGGCATCAACCGGCTGCGTTTCGTGGTCGACGCCGAAGGCAAAGTGGTTTCGTACTCGATGGCAGGCGGTTCCGGCAGCGCAGCGCTGGACCGAGCGACCCTGGAGATGATCCGCCGTGCCGGCACGGTGCCGAAACCACCACCGGAGCTGCTGAACAATGGCACGATCGAAGTCGTGGCGCCGTTCGTCTACTCGCTGGACCGTCGCTGATACTTTTGTTTCTGTCACAAATCAGCAAGTCTGATAACGTGCGTCTATCGATTGCAGCCGCTATGCTGGGCCCGCAACTTCATGGACGCACGTTATGACCCTCACAGAACTTCGCTACATCGTCACCCTCGCCCAAGAGCAGCATTTCGGCCACGCCGCCGAACGCTGCCATGTCAGCCAGCCGACCTTGTCGGTGGGCGTGAAAAAGCTTGAGGACGAGCTTGGTGTGCTGATCTTCGAGCGCAGCAAGAGCGCGGTACGCCTGACTCCGGTCGGCGAGAGCATCGTCGCCCAGGCGCAGAAGGTCCTCGAGCAGGCCCAGGGCATCCGCGAACTGGCCCAGGCCGGCAAGAACCAGCTGACCGCCCCGCTGAAGGTCGGTGCCATCTACACCGTCGGCCCCTACCTGTTCCCGCACTTGATCCCGCAGCTACACCGCGTGGCGCCGCAGATGCCGCTGTATATCGAAGAAAACTTCACCCACGTGCTGCGCGAAAAACTGCGCAACGGCGAACTGGACGCGGTGATCATCGCCCTGCCGTTCAACGAAGCCGACGTGCTGACCCTGCCGCTGTACGACGAACCGTTCTGTGCCCTGATGCCCGCCGACCACCCGTGGACGGCGAAAAAGACCATCGACACCGCCATGCTCAACGACAAGAGCCTGCTGCTGCTCGGCGAGGGTCACTGCTTCCGTGACCAGGTCCTGGAAGCTTGCCCGACACTGAACAAGGGCGGTGACGGCGCCAAGCACACCACGGTCGAGTCCAGCTCGCTGGAAACCATCCGCCATATGGTCGCCTCAGGCCTGGGCGTATCGATCCTGCCGCTGTCGGCAGTGCACAGCCACCATTACGCGCCGGGGGTGATCGAAGTACGCCCGCTAACCGCGCCAGCACCGTTCCGTACCGTGGCCATCGCCTGGCGCGCCAGCTTCCCGAGGCCGAAGGCCATCGAGATCCTTGCCGACTCGATCCGCCTTTGCTCGGTGGCCAAGCCATCTGTGGAACAGCCGGCCTGATCCATGACTGAGTTGTCGAAGGTCTCGGTCACCGCGCTCAAGGGTGTTGGCGAAGCCATGGCGGAAAAGCTCGCCAAGGTCGGCCTGGAGAATCTGCAGGACCTACTGTTCCACCTGCCCCTGCGCTACCAGGACCGCACCCGCGTGGTGCCAATCGGCCAGCTGCGCCCCGGGCAGGATGCCGTCATCGAAGGCGTAGTCAGCGGCGCTGACGTGACCATGGGCAAGCGCCGCAGCCTGGTGGTGCGCCTGGGTGATGGCAGCGGTGTGCTGAGCCTGCGCTTCTACCACTTCAGCAATGCGCAGAAGGAGGGCCTCAAACGCGGCACCCACTTGCGCTGCTACGGCGAGGCCCGCCCCGGGGCTTCGGGTCTGGAGATCTACCACCCCGAGTACCGCGCGCTCAATGGCGACGAGCCAGCGCCACCGGTCGAGCAGACCCTGACGCCGATCTACCCGTCCACCGAAGGGCTCACCCAGCAGCGCCTGCGCCTGCTTTGCCAGCAGAGCCTGGGCATGCTCGGCCCGCGCAGCTTGCCGGACTGGCTGCCCGACGAGCTGGCCCGCGACTACCAGTTGGCGCCACTGGACGATGCCATCCGTTACCTGCACAACCCGCCGGCCGATGCCGACCTCGACGAACTCGCCGAGGGCCAGCACTGGGCCCAGCATCGCCTGGCGTTCGAAGAGCTGCTGACTCACCAACTGTCGCAGCAGCGCCTGCGCGAGAGCCTGCGCAGCCTGCGTGCACCGGTGCTGCCCAAGGCCAAGCGCCTGCAGGCGCAGTACCTGGCCAACCTGGGTTTCCAGCCGACCGGCGCACAACAACGGGTGGCCAACGAGATCGCCTACGACCTGAGCCAGGCCGAGCCGATGATGCGCCTGGTGCAAGGTGATGTCGGCGCCGGCAAAACTGTGGTCGCCGCCCTCGCCGCATTGCAGGCCCTGGAAGCGGGCTACCAGGTGGCGCTGATGGCGCCCACCGAGATTCTCGCCGAACAGCACTACATCACCTTCAAGCGCTGGCTCGAACCGCTGGGCCTCGAAGTCGCCTGGCTGGCCGGCAAGCTCAAGGGCAAGGCCCGCGCCAGCGCTCTGGAGCAGATTGCCGGCGGGGCGCCGATGGTAGTCGGCACCCATGCGCTGTTCCAGGAAGAGGTGCAATTCAAGCACCTGGCCCTGGCGATCATCGACGAACAGCACCGTTTTGGCGTGCAACAGCGCCTGGCCCTGCGCAAGAAAGGCGTGGCCGGCGAGCTGTGCCCGCACCAGCTGATCATGACCGCCACGCCCATCCCGCGCACCCTGGCCATGAGCGCCTACGCCGACCTCGACACTTCGGTGCTCGACGAACTGCCGCCAGGCCGTACGCCGGTGAATACCGTGCTGGTCGCCGACAGCCGCCGCTTCGAAGTGGTCGAGCGGGTACGCGCCGCCTGCGCCGAAGGCCGTCAGGCCTATTGGGTATGCACCTTGATCGAAGAATCCGAAGAACTTACCTGCCAGGCGGCCGAGAGCACTTATGAAGAGCTCGGAAGCGCCTTGGGCGAGCTGCGTGTGGGCCTGATCCACGGGCGCATGAAGCCTGCCGAAAAAGCGGCGGTGATGGCTGAGTTCAAGCAAGGCAACCTGCAATTGCTGGTTGCCACCACGGTGATCGAAGTAGGTGTGGACGTACCCAACGCCAGCCTGATGATCATCGAGAACCCCGAGCGCCTGGGCCTGGCCCAGCTCCACCAATTGCGCGGCCGGGTGGGCCGGGGCAGTGCGGTGAGCCACTGTGTGCTGCTGTATCACCCGCCCCTGTCGCAGATCGGCCGCGAACGCCTGGGGATCATGCGCGAAACCAACGATGGTTTCGTCATTGCCGAAAAGGACCTGGAGCTGCGCGGCCCTGGCGAGATGCTCGGAACACGCCAGACCGGCCTGCTACAGTTCAAGGTCGCCGACCTGATGCGCGACGCCGACCTGCTGCCGGCCGTGCGCGACGCCGCCCAGGCACTGCTGGCGCGCTGGCCGGAACATGTCAGCCCACTGCTCGACCGCTGGCTGCGCCACGGCCAGCAATATGGCCAGGTGTGACGCCCGTCCCAGAATGGATCCAGCTTTGCGATCAGGCTGGTTATACTTCGCGTTTAAAGAATTAATGGATACAGACCATGACTGAAGTTGCCCTGGACACCGCAACCCCGCACGCCCCGTCTGTCATCCGGCTGTTGCTCGAAAAAGTGGGCGTGGCCTACCGCGAGGTGCCGGAGCATCCGCACCTGCCCGCCACCTCGCGCGTGCAGGCGATTCTGCTCGATGACGAGATCGGCGCCTTGATGGTGCTCTTCCCACAGAGCAAGCTGCTCGACCTCAATCGGCTGGAAGAACTGACCGGTCGCAAGCTCAAGGCCGTACCCGTCGCACGTCTCAAGCAGATGCTCGACAAGCACCAGCTCAAGGCCCTGCCAGCCATTCCCGCACTGACCAGCTCGCCATGCCTCTATGAAGGCAAGCTGCTCGAAGTGGATCACCTGCTGATCCAGTCGGGTGAGGCGGGCCTGTTGCTGGAGGTCAAGCGCGACGATTTCAAGCGCATGCTGGCCAAGGCTAGTGCCGGCAGTTTCGGGCAACCGGTCAGGGACATTCGCCCCAACCTCGACCGACCAGACGACGACTCCAAGGAAATCACCCAGGCCGTACAGGCCTTCACGGCCCGCCGCATCCAGAAGCGCCTGGAAGAAACCATCGAGATCCCACCGCTGGCCGACACGGCGCAGAAGATCATCAAGCTGCGCGTCGACCCCAACGCCAGCATCGACGACATCACCGGCGTGGTGGAAACTGACCCGGCGCTGGCTGCCCAAGTGGTCAGCTGGGCGGCATCGCCCTACTACGCCTCACCCGGCAAGATCCGCTCGGTGGAAGACGCCATCGTTCGCGTGCTGGGCTTCGACCTGGTGATCAACCTGGCCCTGGGCCTGGCGCTGGGCAAGACGTTGAGCCTGCCCAAGGACCATCCGCAGCAAGCGACGCCCTATTGGCAACAGTCGATCTACACCGCAGCGATCATCGAGGGCCTGACCCGCGCCATGCCGCGCGCCGAACGCCCGGAGGCCGGCCTGACCTACCTGGCCGGGTTGCTGCACAATTTCGGCTATCTGCTGCTGGCACACGTGTTCCCGCCACACTTCTCGCTGATATGCCGGCACCTGGAGGTCAACCCACACCTGTGCCACACCTTTGTCGAACAGCATTTGCTGGGTATCAGCCGCGAGCAGATCGGCGCCTGGCTCATGAAGCTGTGGGACATGCCGGAAGAGCTGTCCACCGCGCTGCGCTTCCAGCATGATCCTTCGTACGAGGGTGAATACGCCGCGTATCCGAACCTGGTATGCCTGGCGACTCGCCTGTTGCGCGCACGTGGCATTGGCTCGGGGCCGCAGGAGGAGATTCCCGATGAGTTGCTGGAGCGACTTGGGATTACTCGGGAGAAAGCCGAGGATGTGGTGAACAAGGTGCTCGAGGCCGAGACCTTGTTGCGGGAACTGGCTTCGCAGTTCAACGCGCCGCATTGATGTACCTGGGGCCGCTGTGCGGCCCATCGCCGGCAAGCCGGCTCCCACAGGTACAGCGGTGACCTTTCTTTGAGGGAGCCGGCTTGCCGGCGATGGGCTGCGCAGCAGCCCCAACGAATTCAGCCTTTCTTCTTCGGCGTCAGGTACTTCATCAACCCCTGAAACCACATCACCAGCGCCGGATTGCCCTTGATCTGGATGCTCTTATCCTGAATACCCTGCATGAACGCCAACTGCTTGTTGCTCGCCTGCATCGTGGCGAAGCCATAGGCGGCGTCCTTGAAAGCGATGGCAAAGGCCGGCTGCGGATGCATACCGCCTTTGCTGCTGATGCGCTCATCACGGACGATGAAGTGCCGGGCAGCCTTGCCGTCCAGCGTCTGCATCTGGAACACCAGGTCCTTGTCCTTGAGTTGCTGCTGGAACGCCGGGTTGTTGCGGCTAGCCCTTGCCATGAGTAATCCCATGGCCCAGAGAAGAAAGCGGAACTTCATCAACGCGCCTCGAATGAAATATGACTGAAGCGCGCAGTTTATCCTTTTCTTGAACTATTAATGCAATTTCGCTGCATGTTAGCCGCAGAAAGCACAACGGGCGCCCGGAGGCGCCCGCTGAACCGACACTGGGGATGTCAGGAATCGATCACTTTGCTTTCTTGGCTGACTTGGCAGGCGGCGTGTTGACACTGTCGCGCAAGTTCTTGCCAGGCTTGAACGCAACCGTGTTGCTGGCCTTGATTTTTACCGGCTGGCCGGTTTGCGGGTTTTTCCCGGTGCGGGCACCACGATGACGTTTTTCGAAGGTACCGAAACCGACCAGGGTGACGGTGTCCTTGTCCAGGGCACCGGTAATGCTGTCGAGAATCGCGTTCAGCACCTGGTTGGCCTTTTCCTTGGTCAGATCGGCCTTTTCGGCGATGACGGCGGCGAGTTCTGGTTTACGCATAGTGAAGCCTCTTTGACGGAATTCTTGTTGTTATGCCGTGCTGCCATTGAAGCAGCGTTCAAGGCACCGCAGGCTCTAATCTGCGGCAGACGGAAGTGAGGATGGCACGCCCACCGAGGCCGCGCCAGTATCAGGGCGGCCATTGTGCGGGCAAGAACAGGATAAATCCGACAGAACGCCAGCTATTTACGCCATAAGGGCGGGTAACTGCCTATTGAGCGCCAGCTTTTCCATCACAGCGCTGCCCGTCAGGGCGTAACCGAGTAGCTGGCCGTCAGCAGCGTAGCAGAGCACTTTCAGGTCACTGCCCTGCCCCTCCACCTGCCAGGTGCCATCACGACCTTGGGGTACAGGCGAAACCACCAACGGGCAAGCCGGTGTTTTCACGGTGATTGGCATCGGCCCATAGCTGACCTGCGTCGGGTTGCCGGCCAGGGTCTGGGCCAAGGCACGGGCGCAGGCCATCAGCGGCATGACGTAGAGCAGGTTGATGCCTTCGACTTCGGCACAATCGCCCAGCGCGAAGATGTTGCCGTGAGAGGTTCGCAGGTGACGATCCGCCACCACGCCGCGATTGGTCTGCAAGCCGGCCGCCGCAGCCAGGTCGATACGCGGGCGCAGGCCGACGGCCGAGACCACCAGGTCGCAGCCGATCACGGTGCCATCGGACAGATGCGCCTCCAGCCCATCGACCACCCGTTCCAGGCGCGTGAGCACCGGGCCCAGGTGAAAACGCACGCCAAGGCCTTGCAGGCCGGCCTGTACAGCTGAGGCCGCCGCAGGGTGCAGCAGGGTCGGCATGACTTGCTCGCACGGCGCCACCACATCGACCTGGAAGCCGCCCAGGCTCATGTCGTTGGCAAACTCACAGCCAATCAGGCCGGCCCCCAGAATCAGCACGCGCTGCTTGCCAGCGGCCGCAGCGCGGAAGCGTGCGTAGTCTTCCAGATCGTTGATCGGGTATACCTGATCAGCACCGTTGCCTTCGACCGGCACCTGCACGGTCTGCGCGCCCCAGGCCAGCACGAGGTCGCGGTACTCGACGGCCTCCTCGCCGATCCACAAGCGCTTGTGGCCCGGGTCGATGCCGCTGATACGGGTGTGGGTGCGAATCTCGGCCTTGAGTTGCTCGGCCATCGCGCCCGGCTCGGCCATGCACAGGCCATCGGCATCCTTTTGCTTGGCGAAGCCGGTGGAGAGCATGGGCTTGGAGTAGGAGCGACCGTCATCGGCGGTGATCAGCAGCAGCGGCGTCTCGCCATCGAGCTTGCGAAATTCACGGGCCAGGTTGTAGCCCGCAAGGCCGGTACCGATGATTACCACAGGGGACGTCATGTCGTGCTTACCTCTCTTTGCAACGGGGGTGGGATCAGCCGATGGCGATCATTTCGAAGTCGCTCTTGCCGACGCCGCAGTCGGGGCACAGCCAGTCTTCCGGCACGTCTTCCCAGCGGGTGCCGGGCGCGATGCCGTCGTCCGGCCAGCCCTCGGCCTCGTCGTAGATCAGGCCGCAGACAATACACTGCCACTTCTTCATGGTTCGTAGTTCCTCGGTACAGGTCAGGCTTTGTAATGCGGGCATTATGCAAGCAGTCGGGGCAATCATGCTAAGCTCGCCGCCTCTCTGGCTGTAACAAAGCATACCGACGTGTCGTACGAATCCCCGCAAGCAGCCGCTGTCGCGTGGCTGCCGTATTCACAGCTGGCGACCGATATCGACCAGCCTACCCTCGACTGGCTGTTCGACGAAGGCTCCCTGACGCGCCGCCTGACGCGCCTGTCCCACGACCACTTCAGCGTGACCCCATTGTTCGAGGGCTGGCAGCCCCTGCGCGATGACGAGTGCCAGGCGCTGGGCATCGCCCCAGGCTCCGAAGGCTGGGTACGCGAGGTGTACCTGCGCGGCCATGGCCAACCTTGGGTTTTCGCCCGCAGCGTGGCCAGCCGCAGTGCACTGGAGCGCGGCGGTCTGAACCTGGAAACCCTGGGCAGCCGTTCGCTGGGCGAGTTGCTATTCTGCGACCAGGCGTTTGTCCGTCACCCCATCGAAGTGTGCACTTACCCACGGGCCTGGCTGCCTGACCAAGCCGCCAATGAGGGCTTGTGGGGCCGACGCTCGCGCTTCGCCCGCGACGGCCTCGAGCTGCTGGTGGCCGAGGTGTTCCTGCCGACCCTGTGGCAAGCGGCCAAGGAGGAAACCCGCTGATGTACCTGCAACTGCTCAAGTCGCTCAACCGCGTACACCCGCGCGCCTGGGACTTCGTCCAGCTCAGCCGCATGGACCGCCCGATCGGCATCTACCTGCTGCTGTGGCCCACCCTGACCGCCGTATGGATCGCCGGCCAAGGTTCACCAACGCTGGCCAACGTGCTGATCTTCGGCCTCGGCGTGGTACTGATGCGTGCCGCTGGTTGCTGCATCAACGACTTTGCCGACCGCAAGGTCGATGGCCACGTCAAGCGCACGGCCGACCGCCCGTTGGCCAGCGGCCGGGTCCTGCCCCGCGAAGCACTGGCGCTGTGTGCCGTTCTGGTCGCGGTGAGTTTCCTGCTGGTGCTGTGCACCAACAGCCAGACCGTATGGCTGTCCTTCGGCGCAGTGGCCCTGGCGTTCTGCTACCCGTTCATGAAGCGCTATACCTACTACCCGCAAGTGGTACTGGGCGCAGCGTATTCCTGGGGCATTCCCATGGCGTTCACGGCCGCCGGCGGCGAGCTGCCGGCCAGCGCCTGGCTGCTGTACATCGCCAACCTGCTGTGGACGGTGGGCTATGACACCTACTACGCCATGGTCGATCGCGACGACGACCTGAAGATTGGTGTGAAGTCCACGGCGATCCTGTTCGGCGAATCTGACCGGGTGATTATCCTGACCCTGCAACTGCTGTCGCTGGGCTGCCTGCTACTGGCCGGCAGCCGCTTCGAGTTGGGGGGCTGGTTCCACCTGGGGCTGCTGGGGGCGGTGCTGTGCTTTGCCTGGGAATTCTGGTCGACGCGCAAGCTCGACCGGGAGTCGTGCTTCAAGGCATTTCTGCACAATCACTGGGCGGGGTTGCTGATCTTCGTTGGCGTGGTGCTGGACTACACCCTGCGCTGAATCCATCGCCGGCAAGCCGGCTCCCACATGTCCACCACAGCCTCAAGATCGGCGCTGTACCTGTGGGAGCCGGCTTGCCGGCGATTGGGCCGCAACGCGGCCCCTGCATTCTCAAGGCTTGGCGACGTGCCAGACGTCCTTCATGCCGTCACCGGTCATGTCACCGGCCTTCTTGTCCTTGACGAAGGTATACAGCGGCTTGCCGTCATAGGCCCACTGCATCTTGCCGTCATCGCGTTTGATCTTCGTCCACTTGCCTTCGGCCTTTTCACTTGTCTCGGCCATCAATGGCGGCCAGTTCATCGCACAATCACCATTGCACACCGACTTGCCGCCCGCATCCTTGTCAAAGGTATACAACGTCATGCCCTTCTGATCGACGAGCATGCCATCCTTCTCCATCGCATGGTGGGCAGACGCCACCCCCGGGAGCGCCAGTGCAGCGAAAAGGGCCATCCAGCTCAGCGTATGTCGTGTCATTGGAATCACCATTCATTCGGGGGTGGAATAGGTTACGTAGGCCGCCGCAGCGGCCCTTTCTAGCCTAGCCCAGCCATGCAATGTCGCCACAACGGCCAACGCCCTGTCACACAGCTGCAATAATTCCGTTATCTAATGCGGGCCAGACACGATTATCCGGGAGAGGTTTTGAGCATGGTTGGCAGGAACATTCTGATCGTCGACGACGAAGCGCCTATTCGCGAGATGATCGCCGTTGCATTGGAAATGGCCGGCTATGACTGCCTGGAAGCCGAGAACTCCCAACAGGCCCACGCGATCATCGTTGACCGCAAGCCGGACCTGATCCTGCTCGACTGGATGCTGCCAGGCACCTCCGGCATCGAGCTGGCTCGCCGCCTCAAGCGTGACGAGCTGACCGGTGATATTCCGATCATCATGCTCACCGCCAAGGGCGAAGAAGACAACAAGATCCAGGGCCTGGAAGTAGGCGCCGACGACTACATCACCAAGCCGTTTTCCCCTCGCGAGCTGGTAGCGCGCCTGAAGGCCGTGCTGCGTCGCACCGGCCCGAGCGACAGCGAAGCGCCGATCGAAGTCGGCGGCCTGCTGCTCGACCCGATCAGCCACCGCGTGACCATCGACGGCAAACCCGCCGAAATGGGCCCCACCGAATATCGCCTGTTGCAGTTCTTCATGACCCACCAGGAACGCGCCTACACCCGTGGGCAATTGCTCGACCAGGTCTGGGGCGGCAACGTGTATGTCGAAGAGCGCACCGTCGACGTACACATCCGGCGTTTGCGCAAGGCGCTGGGTGAAGCCTACGAAAATCTGGTACAAACCGTGCGCGGCACTGGCTACCGCTTCTCGACCAAAAGCTGATCGAGCCCCAAGCGCCAAGCTGCACGTCGTTGTACAAGGACCGTCAATTGAACCAGAACTGGCACGCGACCCTGATTCGCCACCTGCTGCTGCTCATCACCGTCTGCCTGATCGGCGGCCTGGTCAGTGGCTATTACGGCTGGAGCCTGGCCATCGGCCTGGCGCTCTACTTGGGCTGGACCCTCAAGCAGCTGCTGCGCCTGCATGACTGGCTGCGCAACCACCAGCCCGACGAAGCACCGCCCGATGGCTACGGCCTGTGGGGCGAAGTGTTCGACAGCATCTACCACCTGCAACGCCGCGACCAGCGTGTGCGTGGGCGCCTGCAGGCGGTGATCGATCGCGTGCAGGAGTCCACCGCCGCCCTGCGCGACGCGGTGATCATGCTCGACAGCGACGGCAACCTGGAATGGTGGAACCGCGCCGCGGAAACCCTGCTCGGCTTCAAGACCCCGCAAGACGGCGGCCAGCCGGTAACCAACCTGGTGCGCCACCCGCGCTTCAAGGAATACTTCGAGTCGGAAAACTACGCGGAACCGTTGGAAATTCCCTCGCCGATCAACGACCGCATGCGTGTCCAACTGCACCTGACCCGCTACGGCAACAACGAACACCTGATGCTGGTGCGTGACGTCACACGCATTCACCAACTCGAACAGATGCGCAAGGACTTCGTGGCCAACGTTTCCCACGAGCTGCGCACACCGCTGACCGTCATCACCGGCTACCTGGAAACCCTGCTGGACAACGTCGAAGACGTGAACCCGCGCTGGGGCCGGGCCTTGCAGCAGATGAACCAGCAAGGCTCGCGTATGCAGACCTTGCTCAACGACCTGCTGTTGCTGGCCAAGCTGGAAGCCACCGACTACCCCTCCGACAACCAGCCAGTCGCTGTCGATGGCCTGCTGCAATCGATCTACAGCGATGCCCAAGCGCTGTCCGGGCCACGCAACCAGCGCATCACCCTGGAAGCTACGCCGGGTATCAAGCTCAAGGGCAGTGAGTCGGAACTGCGCAGTGCCTTCTCCAACCTGGTATTCAACGCGGTCAAGTACACCCAGGACGAAGGCAGCATCCGCATCCGCTGGTGGGCCGACGCCCAGGGTGCACACCTGTCGGTGCAGGACTCGGGGGTCGGCATCGATGCCAAACACCTGCCGCGCCTGACCGAACGCTTCTACCGGGTCGATTCCAGCCGCGCGTCCAACACCGGCGGCACGGGCCTGGGCCTGGCGATCGTCAAGCATGTGCTGATGCGCCACCGGGGCAAGCTGGAAATCAGCAGTGTGCCGGGGCACGGCAGTACCTTCACCTGCCACTTTGCGCCCACACAACTGGCCAGCGGCAAGGGTTGAGCAAAGGGTTACTTTGCTTTTGCGGCCTCAGCCGCTACATTGGATCCCCTGTGCCAGCCAACGCTGGCACTTTATTTTCAACCTTTCTCGAAGACGGACCCCGTAAAAACTCCATCATGGACCCTTCCCCTGGTATCAGCCTCACCTCGTTATTCGCCGATTTCGGCATGATTCTCTTTGCCTTATTCCTGGTGCTGCTCAACGGCTTCTTCGTTGCTGCCGAGTTCGCCATGGTCAAGCTGCGCTCCACTCGCGTCGAGTCCATCGCCGAGCTGCACGGCTGGCGTGGCAGCATCCTGCGCAAGGTTCACAATCAGCTCGACGCCTACCTGTCGGCCTGCCAGCTGGGCATCACCCTCGCCTCGCTGGGCCTGGGCTGGGTCGGTGAGCCGGCCTTCGCCCACCTGCTCGAACCGCTGCTGGCCTACCTGGGCGTGGACACGCCCGAGCTGATCAAGGCCGTGTCGTTCTTCGTCGCCTTCTTCGTCATCTCGTACCTGCACATCGTGGTCGGCGAACTCGCACCCAAGTCCTGGGCGATCCGCAAGCCCGAGCTGCTGTCGCTGTGGACGGCCGTGCCGCTGTACCTGTTCTATTGGGCAATGTACCCGGCCATCTACCTGCTCAACGCCAGCGCCAACACCATCCTGCGTATCGCAGGGCAAGGAGAGCCTGGCCCTCATCATGAACACCACTACAGCCGCGAAGAGCTCAAGCTGATCCTGCACTCCAGCCGTGGCCAGGACCCGAGCGACCAGGGTATGCGCGTGCTGGCCTCGGCCGTGGAGATGGGCGAGCTGGAAGTGGTCGACTGGGCCAACTCGCGGGAAGACATGGTCAGCATCGACGCCCACGCACCACTCAAGGAAATCCTTGCCCTGGTGCGTCGTCACAAGTTCAGCCGCTATCCGCTGTACGACGCCGATCGCGAAGAATTCACCGGCCTGCTGCACATCAAGGACTTGCTGCTGGAGCTGGCCGAGCTTGAACACCTGCCGGAAACCGTCGACCTCGAAGACCTCGCCCGGCCGCTGGAGCGCGTTTCCCGGCACATGCCGCTGGCGCAGCTGCTGGAGCAGTTCCGCAAGGGCGGAGCGCACTTCGTGCTGGTGGAGGAAGCCGACGGCAAGGTGATCGGTTACCTGACCATGGAAGACGTGCTGGAAGTGCTGGTGGGCGATATCCAGGACGAGCACCGCAAGACCGAACGCGGCATCCTGGCCTACCAGCCCGGCAAGCTGCTGGTGCGCGGCGACACACCGCTGTTCAAGGTGGAACGCCTGCTCGGCATCGACCTGGACCACATCGAGGCGGAAACCCTCGCCGGGTTGATCTACGAGACGCTCAAACGCGTGCCTGAAGAAGAGGAAGTACTGGAGGTAGAAGGCCTGCGCATCATCATCAAGAAGATGAAAGGGCCGAAGATCGTGCTGGCCAAGGTGCTCAAGCTCGATTGACCTGCGTTAAGGGTTGCCGGCAGTGAAGTCCGGCAACCCGCCGATCGGCCGGTCGAACTGGAAAGGAATCGACTCCAGCGCCAGCCCGACGTTGCGCTGCACCACGAAGTGCAGGTGCGGGCCGGTGCTATTGCCGGTATTGCCCGACTTGGCCAGCGCCTGCCCCAGCGCCACCTGCTGCCCCTCCGCCACCACCACAGAGCCGCGCATCAGGTGCAGGTACACGCCCATGGTGCCGTCCGGGTGCAGGATGCGCACGAAGTTGCCCGAGGGGTTGGTCCCTCGCCCGCTCTGGTTGTTCTCGACCTTCACCACCACACCACCACGCGCCGCGATGATCGGTGTGCCCTCGGGCATGGCGATGTCCATGGCATAGCGTCCCTTGGGGCCGAAATGGCTGAAGCGGCCGTTAGGGCCCTGGGTCAGGCGAAATGGCCCGCCTTTCCACGGAAAGGGATAGCGATAGCCTTGGGAGCGCTGGCCGGGGTCACCCATGGCGTACTGAAAATTGCTGGCATATTGCAGCTTGCCGCCGGGCGCCGCCAGCACCGAGCTCAATACCCTGGTTGAACGCGGCCCGACCACCGCCCGTATGAGCCGCGGCTTGTTGCCACCAAAGGCATTGGCCAACTGGTCGATGCGCAGTTCGACCTGCATCGGCACATACAGCTCGTTACGTACCAAGAAACGCACGCCACCGGGGAAAGTCTCGGCCTGCAGGCGTACCTGGCCATCGATGCGTTCGAGCATCGGTTCACGCAGCTCGAAGGATTTCGCCCCTGGGCTGGGGCTATCGGAATAAGTGGCCACGCCGAAGTTGTCGGTGGTCTTGTAGATGGTCATGCCCATGCTCGACACCGAGGCCGAAAGCAAGGCACAGAACAGCAGCAGGCGGGCGGCGGCGGGCATGATAGTGGCTTTTTGACAGGAGTGTTCTGTCGAAGCCTAGCAGCGGGGTGCCGGGAGCGTTATGACAGCTGGTCGGATGATTGTATGCAGGGCCAATCGCCGGCGAGCCGGCTCCCACAGGGGTCAGTGCAGCACCTGTGTGAACCGGTTTGCCGGCGATGAGGCCAGCTCAGGCGCCCGGGGTGAAATGCTTCTGGGCCGTACCGCGGGCAATCAGCCGCGACAGGTAGTCGAGTTTCTGCGCATCCTGGTCGACGAACTTGAAGGTCAGTTGCAACCAGTCGCTTTCCGGTTTCGGCTCCAATGCCGCCACGGCATGCAGGTAGCCGTTCAAGCGCGCCACTTCAGCGTTCTCGCCTTGCTCCAGGTCCAGCACTGCCCCTTCGAGCACCTGCGGCAGTGCCGCGCTGCGACGCACCACCAACAGTGCTTCCTTGAGGCTCAGGGCCTTGATCACGCAGGGCTGGATACCGCTGGACAGGCGCAACTGGCCTTGGCCGCGCCCGGACTGTGCGGCAGAGGCGGCGGCGGATTGCGGTACTGGCGCGCTGATCAACGGCTTGGCGGGGGCTGCCACCTTGGCCGCTTCTACCTTGCCCCCAGTCAGGGCGCTGAGCGAGTCGTTGGCGAACGCCGAGTTCATCCGCGCGGGTGCGCTGGCTACCAGGCTCTCCAGCTTGCCGATCTTGGTCAGGGCCTTCTTCACCTTGGTCAAGAGCTGTTCGTTGGTGAACGGTTTGCCGACGAAGTCGGAAACCCCGGCCTGGATGGCCTGGATCACGTTCTCCTTGTCACCGCGGCTGGTGACCATGATGAACTGCAGCGCTTTCATCTCTGGCTGCTGGCGGCACCAGGTTAGCAGCTCCAGGCCGGACATTTCCGGCATTTCCCAGTCGCACAAGACTAGATCGAATGTTTCCTTGGCCAGCATGGCCATGGCCTTGCGGCCGTTCACCGCATCTTCGATGACCATGCCCGGAAAGGCATTGCGCAGGCACTTCCTGACCAGGTCACGGATGAATGGAGCATCATCCACGACCAGCACATTCACTTTACTCATCGATACTCCTCTTGAATCCCGACTAGCCTACCGCTGCGTGGTGGCCGTTTGCCAATCTTTGCGTCACGCCGGGACTTCTTCGCATCAAACGCGGGTGCCTGCCGGCTGCTCGAGCAGAAACGAAAACGCCCGGCCAAGGCCGGGCGTCGGTGCTCGGGAGCAATCTTATTTATCGTCCGGTTCAGCCGGAACATTAGCGATTTCAGCCTCCACGCCAGCATTGCCTTCGACTTCCGCCTTCATGCGCTTGAGGCCCATGTGGCGCACGTCGGTGCCGCGTACCAGGTAAATCACCAGCTCCGAGATGTTGCGCGCGTGGTCGCCGATACGCTCCAGCGAACGCAGGGCCCAGATCACGCTCAGTACCCGCGAGATCGAGCGCGGGTCTTCCATCATGTAGGTCACCAGCTCACGCAGGGCGGTCTTGTACTCGCGGTCGATGGTCTTGTCGTACTGGGCCACCGACAATGCCAGGTCGGCATCGAAGCGGGCGAAGGCATCGAGCGCATCGCGCACCATGTTGCGCACCTGGTCGCCGATATGGCGCACCTCGACGTAGCCACGTGGCGACTCGCCTTCCTCGCACAGCTGGATGGCACGGCGGGCGATCTTGGTCGATTCATCACCAATACGCTCCAGGTCGATCACCGACTTGGAGATGCTGATGATCAGGCGCAGGTCGGAGGCTGCCGGCTGCCGGCGAGCGAGGATGCGCACGCACTCCTCGTCAATGTTGCGCTCCATCTGGTTGATTTGCTCATCGACCTCACGCACCTGCTGGGCAAGGCCCGAGTCGGCCTCGATCAGCGCGGTGACCGCGTCGTTGACCTGCTTTTCGACCAGGCCGCCCATGGCCAGGAGGTGGCTGCGCACCTCTTCGAGTTCGGCGTTGAACTGCTGGGAAATGTGGTGCGTAAGGCTTTCTTTGTTGATCATCGTCTGGCTCCGCGAAGCAGCTGCAAGCTTCAAGTGGTTCGTGTCGTTCCCTGGCAGTGCTGCTTAGCCGTAGCGACCGGTAATGTAGTCTTCGGTCTGCTTCTTCGCCGGGTTGGTGAACAGGGTGTCGGTATCACCGAATTCGACCAGTTTGCCCATGTACATGAAGGCGGTGTAGTCGGACACGCGCGCGGCCTGCTGCATGTTGTGGGTGACGATGACGATGGTGTACTTGGATTTCAACTCGTAGATCAGTTCTTCGACCTTGAGGGTCGAGATCGGGTCCAGTGCCGAGCAGGGTTCGTCGAGCAGCAGCACTTCAGGCTCCACCGCGATGGTACGGGCGATCACCAGGCGCTGCTGCTGGCCACCAGACAGGCCCAGTGCCGAATCATGCAGACGGTCCTTGACCTCGTCCCAGAGCGCTGCGCCTTTCAGCGCCCACTCGACCGCTTCGTCGAGTACGCGCTTCTTGTTGATGCCCTGGATGCGCAGGCCATACACCACGTTCTCATAGATGGTCTTGGGGAACGGGTTAGGCTTCTGGAACACCATGCCCACACGGCGACGCAACTCGGCAACGTCTTCGCCCTTGCGGTAGATGTTGTTGCCATAGAGGTTGATGGCGCCTTCAACACGGCAGCCATCAACCAGGTCGTTCATGCGGTTGAAGGTGCGCAGCAGTGTCGACTTGCCGCAACCGGACGGGCCGATGAAGGCGGTCACGCGCTGCTTGGGGATGTTCATGCTGACGTCGAACAACGCCTGCTTTTCGCCGTAGTACAGGCTCAGGCCCGGAACTTCGATGGCCACGGTCTCTTCGGCCAGGCGCAGGCTCTGCTTGTCGCGACCCAGGGCAGACATGTCGATGCCGTGGGTGTGGGATTCTTGCTGCATGGTCAACTCCATACGCTATCAATTCGTTTCAAAGGGCCGCCCGGCATCCGGGCGGCACGCTTGCAATCAGGTTCAGCTGTCGAGCGCCTTGTACTTCTCGCGCAGGTGGTTACGGATCCACACCGCCGAGAGGTTGAGGGTGGCGATCACCATCACCAGCAGCAGCGCAGTGGCATAGACCAGCGGCCGCGCGGCCTCGACGTTGGGGCTCTGGAAGCCGACGTCATAGATGTGGAAGCCCAGGTGCATGATCTTCTGGTCAAGGTGCAGGTACGGGTAGTTGCCATCCACCGGCAGCGACGGCGCCAGCTTGACCACACCCACCAGCATCAGCGGCGCCACTTCGCCAGCGGCGCGGGCCACGGCGAGGATCATGCCGGTCATCATGGCCGGACTGGCCATCGGCAGGACGATCTTCCACAGGGTCTCGGCCTTGGTCGCGCCGAGTGCCAGCGAGCCTTCACGCACGGTGCGCGGAATACGCGCCAGGCCTTCCTCGGTGGCAACGATCACCACCGGCACCGCCAGCAGCGCCAGAGTCAGCGAAGCCCACAGCAGGCCTGGGGTACCCAGGGTCGGTGCCGGCAACGCCTCAGGGAAGAACAGGCGGTCGATCGAGCCACCCAGCACGTAGACGAAGAAGCCCAGGCCGAACACGCCGTAGACGATCGCCGGAACGCCCGCCAGGTTGTTCACGGCGATGCGGATTAGGCGCGTCACCGGGCCCTGCTTGGCGTATTCACGCAGGTACACGGCCGCCAGCACGCCGAACGGGGTGACGATCACGGCCATGATCAGGGTCATCATCACGGTGCCGAAGATGGCCGGGAAAATACCGCCCTCGGTGTTGGCTTCACGCGGGTCGTCGCTGAGGAACTCCCAGACCTTGGCGAAGTACGTGCCCATCTTGGTGAAGCCGGACATGGCGTTCGGCTGGATGGCGTGCACCACTTTGCTCAGGTTGATTTCCACTTCGCGGCCATTGCCGTCACGGGCAACCAGGCTGTCGCGGGCGAAGGCCTGGTGCAGGCCGCTGAGGCGCTCTTCGATGGCCTTGTAGCGGCTATTCAGCTCGGCGCGCTCGGCTTCCATGTCGGCCTGGGCGGTAGCGTCCAGCTTGCCGTCCAGCTCTAGCTTGCGGCTGTGCAGGCGCAGGCGTTCGAGGCCATGGTTGATGGCACCGATGTCTTTCTTCTCCAGGCTCTGCAGCTCGCTGTTGAGCTGGTTGGCACGCTTGAGGCGGGCCTGCAGCTCGTTCCAGGCGGCTGGGCCTTCGGCGACCACACGCCCTTCTTCCTTGACGCTGACCAGGTAGCCGTAGAAGTTGCCCCACTCTCGGCGCTCCAGGGCAATCAGATCGGCCGGACGCTGCTCGTCCACCAGCCACTCGCCGACCACCCACGTGAAGTCGTTGCCGTTGAGGTCGCGGTTACCCACCTTGATCAGCTCACGGGTCATGAACTCCGGGCCTTCGTCCGGTACCGGCAGGCCGGCACCCTTGAGGCGCGCACGAGGCACCTCTTCCTTCTGTACCACTTCGCCGATGACGATATGATCTGCCTGGCCCGGCACCTTGTAGGTGGCCTGGACCAGGTCGGCCGGCCAGAAGTGGCCGAGGCCGCGCACGGCGATCACCGCCAGCAGGCCGATGGTCATGATCACCGCCATGGCGACCGCGCCACCGCTGATCCAGACGCCTGGGGCGCCGCTCTTGAACCAGCCTTTGAGGGAATCCTTTTTCACGGATCTCTACCTTTCTATCAAAGCGACGAGTATTTCTTGCGCAGACGCTGGCGAATCAGCTCGGCCAAGGTGTTCATGATGAAGGTGAACATCAGCAGCACGAGGGCGGCGAGGAACAGCACACGATAGTGGCTGCCGCCGACTTCCGATTCCGGCATCTCCACCGCAACGTTGGCGGCCAGGGTACGCATGCCTTCGAACAGGTTCAGCTCCATCACCGGGGTGTTACCGGTGGCCATGAGCACGATCATGGTTTCGCCCACCGCACGGCCCATGCCGATCATCAACGCCGAGAAGATACCCGGGCTGGCGGTGAGGATGACCACTCGAGTCAGGGTCTGCCACGGCGTCGCACCCAGGGCCAGGGAGCCCAGGGTCAGGCTGCGCGGCACGCTGAACACGGCGTCTTCGGCAATCGAGTAGATGTTCGGGATGACTGCAAAGCCCATGGCGATACCGACCACCAGTGCATTGCGCTGGTCGTAGGTGATGCCCAGGTCGTTGGTGATCCACAGGCGCATGTCACCGCCGAAGAACCAGGTCTCCATGAACGGGCTCATGTACAGGGCGAACCAACCGATGAACAGGATCACCGGGATCAGGATCGCAGCCTCCCAGCCATCCGGAATGCGCAGGCGGATCGACTCCGGCAGGCGGCTCCAGGCAAACCCAGCGGCCAGGATGCCGATCGGCAGAATCAGCAGCAGGCTGAACACGCCCGGCAGGTGGCCTTCCAGATACGGGGCAAGGAACAGGCCGGCGAAGAAGCCGAGGATCACCGTCGGCATCGCTTCCATCAATTCGATCACCGGCTTGACCTTGCGGCGCATGCCCGGGGCCATGAAGTAGGCGGTGTAGATAGCGGCGGCAATGGCCAGCGGCGCTGCCAGGATCATCGCGTAGAACGCTGCCTTCAGGGTGCCGAAGGTCAGGGGCGACAGGCTCAGCTTGGGTTCGAAGTCGGTGTTCGAAGCAGTCGACTGCCAGACGTACTTGGGCTCATCGTAGTTTTCGTACCAGACCTTGCCCCATAGCGCGCTGAAGGACACTTCAGGGTGCGGGTTCTTCAGGCTCAGCGGAAGCAGCTTGCCACCTTCTTCGATGATGATGCGGTTGGCACGCGGCGACAGGGCCAGCACGCCAGCACCTTCAGCTGCCTGTTCGACCAGCAGGGTGCGGTGCGCGGTGCTGTGGAACACGCCGAGCTTGCCTTCGGCGTCCAGGGCGATGAAGCCCTTGCGGCGCTCTTCGGCATCGATCTGCACGACCGGGGCCTTGCCCAGCTGGAAGGTACGGATCTGCTTGAAGCGCTGCTCGCCATCCGGGTCGCGGGCCATGAACCACTGGGCCAGGCCGCCTTTGGAGTCACCGATGATCAGCGAAATACCGCCGACCAGTTGGGCCGTTGCGGTGATTTCGGTGTCGGCGCTGTCGGACAGCTTGTAGCGACCATTGAGGCTCTTGTCGCGCAGGCTGAACACATCGGCGGTGGCGCGACCGTTGATCACGTACAGCCACTGCTGACGCGGGTCGATGAAGATGTTCTTCACCACTTCGGTCATCTGCGGCAGTTCGATGCGGTTCTGCTCGGTGGTGACCTCGTCGGTCATCATGTTCTCGGTGCGCGTCAGCTCGATCACCTGCAGGTGCGCGCCGGTAGAGCCGGCCAGCAGCAGAGTGTCGCCATTGACGTTGACGCTGACGTGCTCCAGCGCACGGCCCTCGTCATCGAGCACGAACGGCTCCTGGCCATAGGGATAGTCGATGCCAGGGGTGATGGTTTTCTTATTGTCCGGGTAGGTGATCTTATAGGTGTGGTGGAACACCAGTGCCTTACCGTCGGACAGGCCAAGTACTACCAGCGGGCTACCCGGCTGGTCGGTGCTGATCGAGGACACCTGGGTGCCTGCCGGCAGCGGCAGGTCGACGCGGCTGATTTCCTTGCCGGTCTTGGTATCGAAGAACAGTGCCTGCCCCTTGTCCGAAACGCGCATGCCCACCAGGTTCTGCTCTTCCAGGGCAATCATCAGTGGCTTGCCGGCATCCTGCTGCAGCCAGGTCGGCTCCAGAGCCTTCTTGCTGGTCAGTTCGGCGCCCTGGAACAGCGGCAGCACCACGTAGGCCAGGTAGAAGAAGATCAGGGTGATGGCTGCCAGCACGGCAAGCCCGCCCACTAGCACGTACCAGCGGGTCAGGCGGTCCTTGAGGGCGCGCATGCGGCGCTTGCGTTGCAACTCGGGCGTATTGAAATCAATCCGCACGGGAAGGGAATTTTGGGTCATTGTGGAGTTGGCCAGATCATTCATGCGCACACCCTAGCGGTCCCGTATGACAAAAACATGACAGTGCGTTGACGCAAAAAAGCCCGCCGCTCAGGAACCCTGGCTTCGGACCAAGAATGCTAGGAAGAGGCCGGGCATCCGCACCGGCCTCTTCCTCAGTTAGTTACTTCTTTGCAACATTGTCCGTGTGGGACAGGCCCAGGTCAGCCAGGGTCTTGTCGACCACTTTGGCCGGCAGCGGGATGTAGCCATCCTTCACCACGACCTGCTGGCCAGCCTGCGACAGCACCAGCTTGACGAACTCGGCTTCCAGCGGGGCCAGAGGCTTGTTCGGCGCCTTGTTGACGTAGACGTACAGGAAGCGCGACAGCGGGTACGAGCCGTTCAGGGCGTTGGCCTCGTTGTCTTCGATGAACTCGCCGCCTTCTTTCTTGGCCAGGGCGACAGTCTTGACGCTGGCGGTCTTGTAGCCGATGCCCGAGTAGCCGATGCCGTTCAGCGAGGAGCTGATCGACTGCACGACCGAAGCCGAGCCAGGCTGTTCGTTGACGTTAGGCTTGAAGTCGCCTTTGCACAGGGCTTCTTCCTTGAAGTAGCCGTAGGTGCCCGATACCGAGTTACGGCCGAACAGCTGCACGGGCTTGTTGGCCAGGTCGCCGGTCACGCCCAGGTCGCCCCAGGTCTTGACGTCGGCCTTGCCACCGCACAGGCGGGTGGAGGAGAAGATGGCATCGACCTGGGCCATGGTCAGGCCTTTGATCGGGTTGTCCTTGTGTACGAACACGGCCAGGGCGTCGACGGCGACCGGGATGGCGGTCGGCTTGTAGCCGTACTTCTGCTCGAAGGCCTGCAGCTCGACATCCTTCATCTTGCGGCTCATCGGGCCGAGGTTGGCGGTGCCTTCGGTGAGCGCGGGTGGCGCGGTGGAGGAGCCGGCTGCCTGGATCTGGATGTTTACGTTCGGATATTCCTTCTTGTAGGCCTCGGCCCACAGAGTCATCAGGTTCGCGAGGGTGTCGGAACCGACGCTGGAGAGGTTGCCCGAAACACCGGTGGTCTTGGTGTAGGTCGGGATCGCAGGGTCGACGGCGGCTACCGCGTTGGCGGTCGCAACGCCAGCGGCGGCAAAGGTGAGGGCCGCCATCAAACGCTTCAGTTTCATGCCTTGCTCCTAGCAGGAATATTGGGGGTGTTGGCTGGATCGGGGCCCAGTATCTGCAGGCCGCATGAAGACGATATGACTTCAATGTGACAATTGGATGAAAGGCCATCACTGGAAACCCAGGATGGCCTTTCAAAATGTTGCAGGGCAGGTCAGGCGCCATCGCTGGCAAGCCAGCTCCTACAGGGTTCGGCGTCGTTCCTGTGGGAGCTGGCTTGCAGCAAGGTCGATGCCTCAGCGCTTATTGGCGAGCAGGTAGACGCCCACGATCAGACCGACGGCGCACAAGCCAGCGACGTAATACGCCGGTGCCATCGGGCTCACCTTGAGCAGCGCAGTCACCACCATCGGCGTCAAACCGCCGAAGATCGCGTAAGCCATGTTGTAGGAGAACGACAGGCCGGTAAAACGCACCACCGCCGGGAACGCCTTGACCATAACGTAAGGTACCGCACCGATTACGCCCACGCACAGGCCGGTCACGGCATACAGCGGGAATAGCAGTTCCGGGTGAGTCGCCAGGCTGTGGTAGAAGGTCCAGGAACTCACCAGCAGCATCAGGCTGCCGATCACGAACACCCGGCCGGCGCCAAAACGGTCGGCCAGGCTGCCAGAGGCCACGCAGCCAAGGCTGAGCAGCACGATGGCCAGGCTGTTGGCCTTGAGCGAGTCGGTCGGGCTGATGTGGTAGATGCTCTGCAACAGTGCCGGGGTCATCAGGATGACCACGACGATGCCTGCCGACAGCAGCCAGGTCAGCAACATCGACAAGATGATCGGGCCACGGTGGTCACGCAGTACCGCGCGCAGCGGCAGCTCCTCGGCAAGCGCCTTGCGCTGCTGCATCTCGGCGAAAACCGGCGTTTCATGCAGCCAGCGGCGCAGGTACACGGCAAAAAGCCCGAACACACCCCCCAGCAGGAACGGAACACGCCAGGCGTAATCAGCCACCTCTTCAGGGGTGTAGATGCTGTTGATCAGCGTCGCCACCAGCGAACCCAACAGAATACCCGCCGTCAGGCCTGCGGTCAGGGTGCCGCAGGCATAACCCGTATTGCGCGCAGGCACGTGCTCGGAGACGAACACCCAGGCCCCCGGCACCTCGCCCCCGATCGCCGCGCCCTGGATCACGCGCATCAGCAGCAACAGGATCGGCGCCCACAGGCCTATCTGCGCATAGGTCGGCAAAAGCCCCATGATCAGAGTCGGCACGGCCATCATGAAGATGCTCAGGGTGAACATTTTCTTGCGGCCCAACAGGTCACCGAAGTGGGCCATGACGATGCCGCCCAGCGGCCGCGCCAGGTAACCGGCGGCGAAGATGCCAAAGGTCTGCATCAGGCGTAGCCATTCGGGCATGTCGGCCGGGAAGAACAGCTTGCCGACCACTGTGGCGAAGAATACGAAGATGATGAAGTCGTAGAACTCCAGCGCGCCGCCCAGGGCGGACAGTGAGAGGGTTTTGTAGTCACTGCGGGTAAGCGGCCGCGAAGGCTGCTCGATACTGCTCGGCACGGAGGTCATCGCTGGTTGTTCTCTTGTAGGTCATGCAGGCCGCTTGCAACGCGGCTTCTGGATTGGGCGGACAGGCGAAGATAGCAAATTGCCGAGCCACGCCGAAAGCGACACAAAATCCATACAGATATTCATGAATACGCGGTCGTCGCTTGCCGTTTGGCTATATATACTGCCCGTTCGTAGGAAAAGGTTGCGCTTACTGTGGGATGTTGTGCGAAAACGCCGGTCTTGATGTCAGACGGTTTCGCAGAGTTTCCCTATGGCCGTCCAGCGAAGCGATATGGGCGTAGTATGTTTTACGCAGGTTCGTTTCCCTCGCCACACCAACGAAAGCGTCACGGGTCAGAGGCCCCACCGCATGATCGAACTCGAACAAGAAGACCCCATCCCGCAAGGCGACCTGGCCTTGCAGATCACCGCATTGCCACGCGAGACCAATGGTTTTGGCGACATCTTCGGCGGTTGGCTGGTCGCCCAGATGGACCTTGCCGGCACTGCCATGGCCAGCCGTGTCGCGGGTGGCCGAGTGGCCACGGTAGCCATCGACCGCATGGCCTTCCTGGTGCCCGTGGCCGTGGGTGCGCAACTGTCGTTCTACACCCAGACCCTGGAAATCGGCCGCAGCTCGATCCAGATGATGGTGGAAGTGTGGAGCGACGACCCGCTGTCCAGCGAATGGCGCAAGGTCACCGAGGCGGTGTTCGTGTTCGTGGCCATCGACGGTAGCGGCCGCACCCGTTCCGTGCCTCGTCGCTGAGCCATGCGGGCGTTAAACTCATTGCAGGTCATCGGGTCGAAGACCCACAGGCAATCAATGAGAACAGCGCAATGGCTACCTTCAAGGTCGAAACCGAGCAACACGGCGAACTCAACTGCTGGCGCATCAGCAGCGACCGCGCCGAACTACTGATCGCCCAGCAGGGTGCGCAGATCCTCAGCTACCAGCGTGTTGGCGAGCCACCGCTGTTGTGGCTGAGTGACCAGGCCATCTTCCGCCAAGGCAAGTCGGTGCGCGCCGGTGTGCCGGTGTGCTGGCCGTGGTTCGGCAACTTGCAGCGCAACCCGCAATCGGTTCAGGCCATGTATCAGGGTGAACAAGCTCCGGCTCATGGACTGGCGCGCACACGTGACTGGCAGTTGTTGGGTATCGAGGAAGCCGGCAGCGCCCTGCGCATAGCGTTCGGCCTACCCGAGGCACAGGGCAACCTGCCCGGTTGGCCACATGACGTCGAGCTGAAGCTGCTGGTGGTGCTGGGTGATGAGCTGGAACTGAGCTTGAGCAGCCGTAACATGGGCAACACGCCTGTGACTATCAGCCAGGCCCTGCACAGTTACTTCGCGGTCAGCGACGTGCGCCAGGCACGGGTCGAGGGTATCGAAGGGCTCGCCTATATCGAGACCCTGGCCGACTGGGAGCAGCGCCAGCAACAGGGCGCGCTGAACTTTGCCGGCGAGACGGACCGCATCTACCTGAATACCCCTTCCACGCTGAGCATCGTCGACCCGCACTGGAGCCGGCGTATTACCTTGACCAGCAGTGGCTCGCGTTCGGCAGTGATCTGGAACCCGTGGACCGAACGGGCCAAGGAACTGGCGGACATGGCTGATGATGGCTGGCAGCGGATGCTGTGCATCGAGACGGCGAATGTGTGGGATGACGTGGTGGAGTTGCGGCCTGGGGCCAGTCATGCATTGCGGGTCAGGATAAGCAGCGCGGCGGCCTGAACACTTTGCTGACTTTACCGGCCTCATCGCCGGCAAGCCGGCTCCCACAGGTACTCCACAGGCTTCAAGTGCGGTGGTATCTCTGCGGGAGCTGGCTTGCCAGCGATAGGGCCAGTGGAGGCACCCTACAGGTCAGCGTCTTCCACCACCCTCACCTTCCCCGCATCCAGCGCATAGGCCGCATCGGCCAGGTCATTGCTGACCTTCTCCACCTTCAACGTCCCGCTCACCCACAGCGGCGTGTAGATATCGTCGATCTTCAAGCCTTTCGGATACCGCACCAGCACCAGCTGGTTCGGCGGCGGTGGCGGCACGTGAATGCAGGCGCCTGGGTACGGCACCAGGAAGAACAGCGTGCTGTTGCCCTTGGCATCACTTTCCAGCGGCACCGGGTAGCCGCCCAGGCGGATATCCCTGCCATTCATGGCCGCTACTGTCTTGGTCGAATACATCACCGCCGGCAGGCCTTTGCTCTGCTTGAGGCCCCCCTTGTCGGTGAAGGTGCCCATGGCTTCCGGCGAGTTGTGGTCGATCTCGGGCATCTGCTCCAGCGCCTTCTGGTCCGACTTGGGCATCAGCTCCAACCAGTCGGTTTCAGGCAGCTCGGCACGGGCCAGGGTGCTGGCAAGCAGCAAGGGGATGAGAAAAAACACACGCATGGGAATGCTCGGCAACTCGGATGAATTGCCGGGCATTCTAACCAGTATTCAGCGCTTCTTGATGAATCCGTAGATCACCAGAACGATCACGGCACCCACCAGCGCACCGAAGAAGCCTGCAGCCTGACCAGCCTGGTAAATCCCCAGGGCCTGGCCACCATAGGTGGCGAGCAAGGAGCCGGCGATGCCCAGCAGGATGGTCATGATCCAGCCCATGCTGTCGTCGCCCGGCTTGATGAAGCGGGCCAGCAGGCCAACGATGAGGCCGATGAAGATGGTTCCAATGATGCCCATGGCAATCCCTCTGCAGTGAAGATGGAACAAGCCAAAGCCTAGACAGCGCTTTGGCTTGTTGCCATGTTCAGAGGGCAGGCCGCAGGTAGAAGTTCGATCAGTTGCTGATCAGCGCCTCTACTTCAGCGATCTTGGCGCGCAGGGTGGCCATGTCCTGGCAACGCAGGGTGGCGTGACCGACCTTGCGCCCGACCTTGAAGGCCTTGCCATAGTGGTGCAGGTGGCAGTCGTCGATGGCAACGACCTTTTCCACCGCAGGCACTTCACCGATGAAGTTGAGCATGGCGCTCTCGCCGACCTTGGCGGTCGAGCCCAGCGGGATGCCGGCAACGGCACGCAGGTGGTTCTCGAACTGGCTGCACTCGGCACCTTCGATGGTCCAGTGGCCGGAGTTGTGTACACGCGGGGCGATTTCGTTGGCCTTGAGGCCACCGTCGACCTCGAAGAACTCGAAAGCCATTACGCCAACGTAGTCGAGCTGCTTGAGCACGCGGCCGACGTAGTCTTCGGCCAGCGCCTGCAGCGGGTGCGCCTGGCTGGCAACCGACAGGCGCAGGATGCCGCTTTCGTGGGTGTTGTGCACCAGCGGATAGAAGCGGGTTTCACCATCGCGGGCACGCACGGCCACCAGCGACACTTCGCCCGTGAACGGTACGAAGCCTTCCAGCAGGCAGGGCACGCTGCCCAGTTCGGCGAAGGTATCGACTACATCTTCAGGGGTGCGCAGCACCTTCTGACCCTTGCCGTCGTAGCCCAGGGTACGGGTCTTGAGCACGGCCGGCAGGCCGATGCTGGCCACCGCGGCATCCAGGTCCTGTTGCGAAAGGATGTCGGCGAAGGCCGGGGTAGGAATACCCAGATCGCGGAACATGCTCTTTTCGAACAGACGGTCGCGTGCGATGCGCAGCGCCTCGGCGCTCGGGTAGACCGGGACAAACTGCGAAAGGAACGCCACGGTCTCGGCCGGGACGCTTTCGAACTCGAAGGTCACCAGGTCGACTTCGTCAGCCAGCTGGCGCAGGTGATCCTGGTCGCTGTAGTCGGCCCGCAGGTGTTCACCCAGGGGCGCGGCACAGGCGTCTGGCGCCGGGTCGAGGAAGGCGAAATTCATGCCCAGCGGGGTACCTGCCAGGGCCAGCATACGGCCGAGCTGGCCGCCACCGATAACACCGATCTTCATGGGTTCAGCCTCAAGCCTGGCGTGGATCTGGGTTGTCCAGCACGGTGTCGGTCTGCTCTGTGCGGAACTGCTTGAGCGCGGCATGGTACTGCGGGTATTTGGCGCCGAGGATGCTCGCCGACAGCAGTGCAGCGTTGACCGCACCCGCGCGGCCGATGGCCAGCGTGGCGACCGGCACGCCGGCCGGCATCTGCACGATCGACAGCAGCGAGTCGACACCCGACAGCATCGACGACTGCACCGGCACGCCCAGCACCGGCAGGTGGGTCTTGGCGGCGCACATGCCTGGCAGGTGGGCTGCACCACCGGCACCGGCAATGATCACCTCGATGCCACGCCCTTCTGCCTCTTCGGCATACTGGAACAGCAAGTCCGGGGTGCGGTGGGCAGAAACCACCTTCACTTCGTAGGGAATGCCGAGTTTTTCCAGCATATCGGCGGTGTGGCTAAGGGTGGACCAATCGGACTTGGAGCCCATGATCACGCCAACCAGTGCACTCATCGTCGAGCCTCTCCTGCAAGCGCCTTCTGGCGCGCTAAAAGCAACAAGCCACGCAGGTGGACCGGCGTGGCTTGTCATACGGATTCTGAATCGACCGGGTCGGTCGAAGGCGCGGGATTGTAGCGTATTTCGCAGCGAATCGCCCACCCCCATAAGCACATGTCGGATCAAAGGGCAAGCTGTCTCGCGGGACAACTTTTCCAGTTTCATGTGCGGTGGCCAAACCTCGGACCATGTGCGGCCCAAAACCCGATCGCAGAGGAACACGCATGTTTCGACACTCCCGTGCAGCGCTTGTATTCGGCCTGTCATGCACCCTGCAAATACCAGCCGCCCTGGCGGCAAAATCGCTGGTGGTGACCGTCTACCCGCATGACGAACTGGTCGAGATCAGCGACGAGCAGCTGAACACCGATTACTTCCAGCATTGGCTCGATGAGATGCGCAGCTTCACCGACCATCCCATCGAAATCGTGTTTCGACGCAACGTGGAGGGCATCACCAATATCGATTATGCGAACATGGCCTCCAGCCAAATTCTGGACACCTTCACTCAAGCGATCGTCGAGCTGCAATCGTCCCATCCCTTCTCGTTCCTCAACAAGCACCTGCTGATGACGCGCGACAGCTACGATCACAGCGGTGCGAACTACAATGCCGGCCTGGCCTACTTCAAGCAGAACACGGCTATCGCATCGCTGGCAGCGTACAACGGCCCCGCCCATGAGATCGGCCACATGCTTTCCACTACCCATGAGGATGCGGAGCTGAAGTTCAACGGCTGGATCTGTGAAACCTACACCCACCCGCGCAGCCCGGCGCGCTCCAATTGCTATCGCTACAGCGACAAGAACCGGGCGAACATCTCCGAGTACCTCAAGTACAACTCAAACTGACGGCTCGCCTTGGGCGCCGGCCGACTCCAGCTTGCGCCACAGCAGGCGCACATTGGCCTTGCGCACCAGGGCGCAGCGATACAGGCGGATTTCCAGAGGCACATGCCATTGGCTGCCGCCACAGATGGCCAGCTCACCCCGCTCCAGTTCGCCGCGCATGGACAGGTGCGGCACCCAGGCAATGCCCATGCCTTCCAGTGCCATGCTCTTGAGACTGTCAGCCATGGCCGTTTCGTAGACCGTTGTGTAGCGCAAGCTGCGCTGACGCAACAGGAGGTTGACCGAGCGGCCGAGGAACGCACCAGCACTGTAGGCCAGCAACGGCACGCTGCTGTCGCTTTCAAGGTCGAACAGTGGCTTGCCGTCGGCACCCACCGCGCACACCGGCAGCATCTCGGTGTTGCCCATGTGCAGCCATGGGAAGATCTCGGCATCCATCTGCAGTGCAGCATCAGGGTCGTAGAACGCCAGCATGAGGTCACAGCCACCCTCACGCAAAGCATGCACGGCATCTCCGACGTTAGTCGCAACCAGCCGGGTGGCGATGTTCAAGCCATCGTTGCGCAACTGGGCGACCCATCGAGGGAAAAAGCCCGATGCCAGGGAGTGCGCAGCCGCCACCTGAACCACCTCGCCCTGCCCGCCTTCAAGGTGATGGAGATGGCGCAGAACTTCGCCCAACTGGTCGACGACAGTGCGCGCGGTTACCAGAAACAACTGCCCTGCCTCGGTCAGTTCTATCGGGGTGCGGGAACGATTCACCAGGGTCAACCCAAGTGCCGCTTCCAGGCTGCGGATACGCCGGCTGAAGGCCGGCTGAGTCACGAAGCGACGCTCCGCCGCCTGGGAAAAACTGCGGGTAGAGGCCAGGGCACTGAAGTCCTCCAGCCACTTGCTTTCAAGGTTCATGAAGCAGATCTCCCGGCATGCACCAAAATGGAACACGCTCGATTGTCAATTGGCGTCACACGAAACACTATGCCGTTTGTGCATAGGTTAGCGTGCAACAGCATTGGCCGCAAAATCCCCTTAAGGCCTAGGATTGGCGCCATTCCGGCATGTGCCGGGTCAAATTCGAGATGATATCCATCATGTCCTCCGCTGCATCGTTCCGCGTCGAAAAAGATCTGCTTGGTACCCTTGAAGTCCCTGCCGATGCCTACTACGGCATCCAGACTCTGCGCGCTGCCAACAACTTCCACCTCTCCGGTGTTCCACTGTCGCACTACCCGAAACTGGTAGTCGGCCTGGCGATGGTCAAGCAGGCCGCTGCCGACGCCAACCGTGAGCTGGGGCACCTGAGCGATGCCAAACATGCTGCGATCAGCGCAGCATGCGCACGACTGATCAAAGGCGACTACCACGAGCAGTTTGTGGTCGACATGATCCAGGGCGGTGCTGGTACTTCTACCAACATGAACGCCAACGAAGTCATTGCCAACATCGCGCTGGAGGCCATGGGCCACCAGAAGGGTGAGTACCAGTACCTGCACCCGAACAACGATGTGAACATGGCGCAGTCGACCAACGACGCCTACCCGACCGCCATCCGTCTGGGCCTGCTGCTGGGCCACGACGCACTGCTGGCCAGCCTCGACAGCCTGATCCAGGCCTTCGCTGCCAAGGGTAAAGAGTTCGACCACGTACTGAAGATGGGCCGTACCCAGCTGCAGGACGCCGTACCGATGACCCTGGGCCAGGAATTCCGCGCCTTCGCCACCACCATGACCGAAGACCTGCAGCGCCTGCGCTCGCTGGCTCCGGAACTGCTGACCGAGATCAACCTGGGCGGCACCGCCATCGGCACCGGCATCAACGCCGACCCGGGCTACCAGGCCCTGGCCGTACAGCGTCTGGCAACCATCAGCGGCCAGCCGCTGGTACCTGCTGCCGACCTGATCGAAGCCACCTCCGACATGGGCGCCTTCGTGCTGTTCTCGGGCATGCTCAAGCGTACTGCGGTCAAGCTGTCGAAGATCTGCAACGACCTGCGCCTGCTGTCCAGCGGCCCGCGCACCGGCATCAACGAAATCAACCTGCCAGCGCGCCAGCCAGGCAGCTCGATCATGCCAGGCAAGGTCAACCCGGTAATCCCGGAAGCGGTCAACCAAGTGGCTTTCGCCATCATGGGCAACGACCTGGCCCTGACCGTCGCCGCCGAAGGTGGCCAGCTGCAGTTGAACGTGATGGAGCCGCTGATCGCCTACAAGATCTTCGACTCGATCCGCCTGCTGCAACGCGCCATGGACATGCTGCGCGAACACTGCATCGTCGGCATCACCGCCAACGAACAGCGCTGCCGTGAACTGGTCGAGCACTCGATCGGCCTGGTCACCGCCCTGAACCCGTACATCGGCTACGAAAACGCCACCCGTATCGCCCGCGTCGCCTTGGAAACCGGCCGCGGCGTGCTGGAACTGGTGCGCGAGGAGAAGCTGCTGGACGAAGCGATGCTCAACGACATCCTGCGTCCTGAAAACATGATCGCTCCACGTCTGGTTCCGCTGAAGGCGTAACCCGACCGCTGCAAACTGTCTCACCAGGTCGAGGGACTAGACACCTCTCAACCTTTCAAGGGCCCGAGCGCACGCTCCGGGCCCTTTTTTTGTGCCCGACGCAGTCCGGCACACAACTTGCTCCATAATGCCTCCCAGGCAAACGGGATTATCGAGCATGCTGCACAGCCACCTGACCACCCTGAATGCGGTTTCGCTGATCCTCAACCTGTTCCTGGAAGACGGTTGCGAGGCGACGGAGCTGCTCGCCGGTAGTGGCATAGGCCCGGCAGACCTGGTGCATGCCGATGCGCGCATCACCACCCAGCAAGAGCTGCAGGTGTGCGCCAATGCCGTCGCACGGCGCGAAGACATCGGCCTTGAACTGGGCCGGCGCATGCATGTGTCGTGCTACGGCATGCTTGGTTACGCGCTGCTCTCCAGTGCCACTTTGGGTGACGCCTTGCGCCTGGCACTGCAGTATCCGGCACTGCTGGGAACAGTCTTCCAACTGCGCCTGATCGACGATGGCCAACGGGTCTGGTTCAGCGCCAGCGACTATCACGACAGCCCTGCCCTGGCCGCCTTCAATGCCGAGTTCTGCCTGGTATCCCTGAAAGTCATCTGTGACGATCTGCTCGGTCGTTCACTGCCCCTGCTCGGCGCTCGCTTCGAACATGCCCGGCCCGGGTACGACGCGCTCTACACCCGAGCATTCCAATGCCCCTTGAGCTTCGCCGATGAAGACAATGCCTTCGCCTTCGAGCGATGCTGGCTCGACACCCCGTTGCCGCTGGCCGATCCGATCACCCACAAGGCCATGAGCGAACGCTGCCGGCGTCTGAACCTTGAGTTCACCGGGCGCCAGGCCTGGCTGGGCAGGATCCGCCAGCTATTGCTGCAGCAATTGGACGCCGCGCCGGGCCTTGAAGGCCTGGCGCGGCAGATGAACTGCTCGTCGCGGACCTTGCGCCGGCATTTACAGGCGCTCGGAAGCAGCTATCAGCAACTGCTCGATGAGCTCCGCTTCGAAAGAGCCAAGCAGTTGCTGGCTGATGAACAGATACCGATCTACCGGATTGCCGAGACATTGGGTTTCAGTGAAACCGCCAGTTTTCGGCATGCGTTTCAGCGTTGGAGCGGGGTTGCACCGAGCCATTTTCGTGGCTGACTGAACTGGCCCTATCGCCGGCAAGCCGGCTCCCACAGATACCCCACCAGCCTCAAGAGCGGTGCGGTCTCTGTGGGAGCCGGCTTGCCGGCGATAGGGCCGGTACAGGCCAGCGACCTTGGCCACATCGATCCCCTTTTGGCCGTTTGCGTCGTTCTCCCCCCGCAGGCTGCCCATGAGAATGGGCCCACGTCTGTCCCCCGGAGAACAACAAGATGCTGACAATCTATTCCGATGACCACCGCCTGCACCACGGCCGCTGCGAGCTGATCGACGGCAAGCTGATGCCGTGCTTCGAAATGCCTTCGCGCGCCGACCACGTGCTCGAGCAGGTGAAAAAGCGCAACCTCGGCGAAATCAAAGGCCCGACCGACTTCGGCCGCACGCCCTTGCAGCGCATCCACAGCGCCGACTACCTCGACTTCTTCGAAGGCGCCTGGGCCCGCTGGGCCGCGCTGGGCCACGAAGGCGATCTGCTGCCCTTCACCTGGCCAGCGCGCACCCTGCGCCAGGTCAAACCGACCGGGCTGCACGGCGAGCTGGGCTACTACAGCTTCGACGCCGGCGCCCCGATCACCGCCGGCACCTGGCAAGCCGCCTACAGCGCGGCGCAAGTGGCCCTCACCGCCCAAGCCGCGATCCAGCAAGGCGCTCACTCGGCCTTTGCCTTGTGCCGTCCACCAGGGCACCACGCCGCAGCCGAAGTCATGGGCGGCTACTGCTACCTGAACAACGCGGCCATCGCCGCCCAGGCCTTCCTGGACCAGGGCCAGGCCAAAGTGGCCATCCTTGATGTCGACTACCACCACGGCAACGGCACCCAGGACATCTTCTACCAGCGCAGCGACGTGTTCTTCGCTTCGATCCACGGCGACCCACAAGCCGAATTCCCGTTCTTCCTCGGTTATGCCGATGAAACCGGCGAGGGCGCAGGCGAAGGTTGCAACATCAACTACCCACTGCCGGCCGGCAGTGACTGGGTTGCCTGGAGCGCCGCGCTGGAAGACGCCTGCCAGCGCATCGCCGACTACAACGCCGATGTACTGGTGATCTCCCTGGGCGTGGACACCTTCAAGGACGACCCGATCTCGCAGTTCAAACTGGACAGCCCGGATTACCTGGAAATGGGCAAGCGCATCGCGCAGCTCGGCAAGCCGACCCTGTTCGTGATGGAAGGCGGCTACGCTGTGGAAGAAATCGGCATCAACGCAGTCAACGTGCTGGAAGGCTTCCAGTGCGCCCAGCCAGGAGCCCGGTAATGGTCCGACTCAAGCGTCTGCTCGCCCCGTTCATCGCTGCCACCCTGTTCACCGGTGCCCTGCAGGCCCAGGCCGAACAGCGCACCCTGCGTGTGTACAACTGGTTCGACTACATCACACCGCAGACCTTGAGCGACTTCCAGAAGGACAGCGGCGTCAAGCTCATCTACGACATCTTCGACACCAACGAGGCATTGGAAGCCAAGCTGCTTACCGGCAACTCCGGCTACGACGTGGTAGTGCCGTCCAACGTGTTCCTGGCCAAGCAGATCGAGGCCGGGGTGTTCCAACCGCTGGACCGCAGCAAGTTACCGAACTGGCAGCACCTGGACCCGGCACTGATGAAGTTGATCGAGGCCAACGACCCCGGCAACAAGTACGCCGTGCCCTACATGTACGGCACCGTGCTGATCGGCTTCAATCCGGACAAGGTCAAGGCAGTGCTCGGCGACAACGCGCCGGTGGACAGCTGGGACCTGATCTTCAAGGAAGAGAACATCGCCAAGCTCAAGCAATGCGGCGTGGCGCTGCTCGACTCACCCTCGGAGATCTTGCCACTGGCGTTGAAGTACCTGGGCCTGGACCCCAACAGTGGCAAGCCGGACGATTACAAGAAAGCCGAAGCGCTATTGCTGAAGATTCGCCCCCACGTCACTTATTTCCACTCCTCGAAGTACATGGCGGATATTGCCAACGGTGACATCTGCGTTGCCGTCGGGTATTCCGGCAGTTTCTCCCAGGCCGCCAACCGGGCGCGGGACGCGAAAAATGGTGTGGTGGTGGACATGCGCTTACCCAAGGAAGGTGCACCGATCTGGTTCGACATGTTGGCGATTCCGAAGAAAGCCGCCAACCCGGAAGATGCCCATGCCTTCATCAACTACCTGCTGCGCCCGGAAGTGATCGCACCGATCAGCGACTTTGTCGGCTACCCCAACCCGAACAAGGATGCGACCGACAAGGTCAGCCCGGCTATTCGCAACAACCCGAACCTGTATCCGACTGCCGAGGCGATGACCAAGCTGTACACGCTCAAGCCCTTGTCGCGTGAGGCAGAGCGGGCACGGACGCGGGCCTGGACCAAGATCAAGTCAGGGACATGATTACTTGAGTATCGCCTCTGCCCTTCAGGGGCAGAGGCATCGCGGGGGCTTTGACGTCCAAGAACCTACGTCAGCAGAAATCCAGCCAATACTGGCAGTTTTATCAGTGTGAAGCCCCTGCAAGTCGCTCAAACCTCAGTGCCAAGCATCTCGAAGCCGGGCAACGGCTTGCTGTATTTCCTGTTCCGGGACGGCAGCAAAACCCAGTACCAATCCTGAACGTAAGCCATCGTTCCCTGGTGAATCCGCGAGCCAATAACTGCTCAAGGCACTTAGCTCAACCCCCACCGCTTCGGCCTGTTCGATCAACTCCCTTTCGCGAGCGATCCCCTCTACTGGCAGCGTCAGGTGCAGGCCAGCAGCAACCACCGGCATCGCACCGACGCCGGGAATATCGCTTGGCCATGCCTTGAGCAAGGCATCGCGCCGAGCCAGGGCCGCCCGCCGCATTCGACGGATGTGCTGCTGGAAATAGCCCTTGATCATGAACTGTGCCATCACCTGCTGGGTTGAGACCTCCGAATGCCGGACACTCAGTGCCCGAGCCCAGGAAAAGGCCTCCATCAGCGGCCGTGGCAATACCAGGTAGCCAAGCCGCAGGGCAGGGAAAGCGACCTTGCCGAACGTTCCGACATAAATCACCCGCCCTCCCCGATCCAGCGCCGCCAAAGGCGCCAATGGGGCTCCGCTGTAGCGGTACTCGCCATCGTAGTCGTCCTCGATCACCCAGCCCTGATTGCGCTGCGCCCAATCCAGCAATGCCAACCGGCGCGGCAGGCTCATGGTGACGCCGGTGGGGTATTGATGGGCTGGAGTGACATAGGCCAGTCGACAGTGCCTGATCGTGTCGAGCACGGCGCAGTCCAAGCCCTCGTTATCCACAGGCACACCCACCACTTGAGCGCCCGCCAGGGCAAATGCATGGCCTGCCGCACGATAGCCGGGGTTTTCCACAGCCACACAGCTGCCCTTCTCCAGCAGCAACTGTGCACAAAGGCTGATTGCTTGCTGCGCGCCATGGGTGATCACAATTTGCTCAGCACTGCACGTCAACCCACGCGACCTTCGCAGATACGCGGCAATGAGTTCACGCAATTCAAGCTCACCGGCTGGATCGCCATAGCCAAGTTTCGACGGATCGGGATTTCGCCAGAAAGCCGCCTGGAGCTTGCCCCAGACGTCGAAAGGGAACAGATCGAATGCAGGAATACCCACGCGAAATGCGCGCGGCGCACCCGTTCTGGGTGGCGGCAAATGGTTGGATTTCAGCCGCTCAAGCGACTCGCCGCCTGCTGCTTCGCTGGATAAATCATCAGTATTCTTGGATGAAAATGTGGATAAAGCTGTTGATAACCCAAGGGATAACCCTGTGGATACTTTTGTGGATAGTTTTTCCAGTTGGGTGACGTAAGTGCCGTCTCCCACCCGACTCTCGATGAAGCCTTCCGCATAGAGCTGATCGTAGGCCCGCACCACGGTATTGCGAGACAACACGAGTACCCGTGCCAGGTCTCGGCTGGCAGGCAGCCGTGTGCCGCTACTGAGCCGACCATCCAGAATCCGCGCTCGCATGGCCTGATAAAGCTGCTGGCTAAGGCCCCTAGCGGGGTCGAGCGCAATTCCCGAGGGGTCGAAAGGCAGTACGACGGGGCGTTCGCTCATGGCATTGGACCTATGAAATAAGCCTTGAATGGATCTTACAAAGAGCCAATAGCCTGCCTAGGATGAAACCATTCGACAAGGAAAACGCCATGTACAACAGCAAGCCCCATCAGGAACACGACCTGCGCCGTCTGCATCAGCACATGCTCGACACCCGCCTGGCCGTGCTGGTCAGCCACGGCGAGCAGGGCTTGCTGGCGACTCACCTACCGGTGCTGGTCGACACCGCCGAAGGCGAATTCGGTACCGTCTACGCTCACCTGGCACGCGCCAATCGCCAATGGCAAGACCTGGAACGCGCAAGTGAAGCAATGCTGGTGTTTCCCGGCCCCGACGCCTATGTCAGCCCCAGCTACTACCCCAGCAAGGCGGAGAATCCCAGGGTGGTACCGACCTGGAACTACCTGGCCGTGCACGCCTATGGCCCGGCCGAGGTGATTCACGAATCTGCGCCGCTGCTGGACATCGTCAGCCGGCTGACCGACCGCCATGAGCAAGGCCGCAGCCAGCCGTGGAAAGTGGACGACGCGCCCAGCGACTACCTTGAAGGCATGCTCCGCGCCATCGTCGGTATCCGCCTGCCAATCGCCCGCCTGCAAGGCGCCCGCAAGCTCAGCCAGAACCGTTCGGCGCAAGACATCGCCGGCGTTCGTGAAGGGTTGAGCAGCAGCCCCGATTACTTCGACAACCAACTCGCGGCGCAGATGCGCCAACTCTGAAGGAAAAGCCCCATGCCCAGCGTTACCCTGCGCCCTGTCGGCGCCAACGACCATGCTGCCTGGCTCGCCCTGTGGCAGGCCTATCTGCGTTTCTATGAGACCGAGTTGCCCGAAGCCGTCAGCGCCAGCACCTGGCAGCGCCTGCTCGACCCCAGCGAGCCGACCTATTCGGCCCTGGCCTGGGTCGATGGCAAGGCGGTGGGCATGGTCAACTGGATCTATCACCGATCCAACTGGAGCATCGAAAACTCGTGCTACCTGCAGGACCTGTATGTGGACAGCTCGCAACGTGGCATGGGTATCGGCCGCCAGTTGATCGAACACGTCTACGCCACGGCCAAGGCGGCCAAGTGCATCAAGGTGCATTGGCTGACCCACGAAACCAACGCCACCGCCATCAGCCTGTACGAACAGGTTGCCGAGCGGCCGGGCTTCATCCAGTTCCGCAAAGGGTTGTAAGCCGACATGACTGACGCACTGAACTGGAAACCAGCTGCCGCACCAATGGCAACGCCCCTTGAAGGCCGTTTCATACGCCTGGAGAAGCTTGACCCTGCACGTCACGCTGATGAGTTGTGGGAAGCACTGCAGGGCCCGGCTTCCGATCCGGTCTTGTGGGACTACCTGCCTTACGGCCCCTTCAGCGAGCGTGCCGCTTTCGACCGTTGGCTCGAAGGCAATGCCGCAGGCCACGACCCGCTGTACTACACCGTCATCGACCGCGTCAGCGGCCAGGCCCAGGGTGTGCTCACGCTGATGTCGATCGTGCCCGACCACGGCCGCATCGAAATCGGCCACATCGCCTTCGGCGCCCCTATGCAGCGCACCCCCAAGAGCACCGAGGCGGTGTACCTGCTGGGCAAATTGAGCTTCGAGCTGGGCAATCGCCGCCTGGAATGGAAATGCAACAACGCCAATGCCCGCTCCAAGCGTGCGGCGGAGCGGTTCGGCTTCCAGTTCGAAGGGGTGTTTCGCAAGCACCTGGTGGTCAAAGACCATAACCGGGATACGGCGTGGTACTCGATTACCGATGAGGAATGGCCGCAGGTAGCAGCGGGGTTCGAGCGATGGCTGAGTGAGGAGAACCAGGGGCCGGAGGGGCAGGTGCGGACGTTGGAGCAGTGTCGCGGAGGCTGAGTTTTGCATCGGCTTTACTGGCCCTATCGCCGGCAAGCCGGCTCCCACAGGCACCCCACAAGCCTCAAGGCCTGCGATGTATCTGTGGGAGCTGGCTTGCCGGTGATAGGGCCATTAAATGCAGCACAAAAAAAGGGGAGCATCCGCTCCCCAGAGGTTAACCGCTTGTAGATGAAGGCTTCTGTCAGCCTTCGATCTCGATCAGAATTTCACCCGGCGTGACACGATCGCCCTTGGCTACATGGATGGCCACGATCTTGCCGGCGATGGCCGCCTGCACTTCGGTTTCCATCTTCATGGCCTCGGTGATCAGCAATGCCTGGCCAGCCTTCACCACATCGCCTTCCTTGACCAGCACATCGACGATGTTGCCCGGCATGGTGGTGCTGACGTGGCCCGGTGCGCTGGCCTGCTTGCGCTTGCTGCCACCGCCGCCGACGAACTCGTTAAGCGGCTCGAACACCACTTCTTCCGGCATGCCATCGATCGACAGGTAGAAGTGGCGCTTACCTTCGGCCTTGACGCCCACACCGGTAATATCGACACGGTAAGTCTCGCCGTGCACGTCGATCACGAACTCGGTCGGCACGCCTTCGCCACCATGGGCTACAGCGGCGCCAGCTTCCGGGATCGGCAGCAGGGCTTCAGGAGTCAGGGTGCCAGCTTCACGCTCTTCGAGGAACTTGCGGCCAATGTCCGGGAACATGGCGAAAGTCAGTACGTCTTCCTCGCAACGGGCCAGGGCACCGATGTCGGCACGCAGCTTGGCCATCTCCGGCTTGAGCAGGTCGGCTGGGCGCACATCGATCACTTCCTCGCTGCCGATCGCCTGGCGTCGCAGCTGTTCGTTGACCACGCCCGGAGCTTTGCCGTAACCACCTTGCAGGTACAGCTTCACCTCGTTGGTGATGGTCTTGTAGCGCTCGCCGGCGAGCACGTTGAAGAACGCCTGGGTGCCGACGATCTGCGAGGTCGGGGTCACCAGCGGCGGGAAGCCGAGGTCTTCACGAACGCGCGGGATTTCTGCCAGCACCTCGTTCATGCGGTTGAGCGCGCCCTGCTCCTTGAGCTGGTTGGCCAGGTTGGAAATCATGCCGCCTGGCACCTGGTTGACCTGCACGCGGGTATCCACGGACGTGAACTCGCTTTCGAACTGGTGGTACTTCTTGCGCACGGCGTAGAAGTACAGCCCGATTTCCTGCAGCAGTTCCAGGTCCAGGCCGGTGTCGAATTCGCTGCCTTTGAGGGCGGCGACCATCGACTCGGTGCCAGGGTGGCTGGTGCCCCAGGCGAAGCTGGAGATGGCGGTGTCGATATGGTCAGCGCCGTTTTCCACAGCCTTGAGCTGGCACATGGCGGCCAGGCCGGCGGTGTCGTGCGAATGGATGAATACCGGCAGCGATTGCTCGGCCTTCAGCGCCTTGACCAACTCACCAGTGGCATAGGGGGTCAGCAGGCCGGCCATGTCCTTGATCGCCACCGAGTCGCAACCCATGGCTTCCATTTGCTTGGCCTGGTTCACGAAGGCTTCGATGGTGTGCACCGGGCTGGTGGTGTAGGCAATGGTGCCCTGGGCGTGCTTGCCAGCAGCTTTCACAGCCTCGATGGCCACGCGAAGGTTACGCACGTCGTTCATCGCATCGAAGATACGGAACACGTCGATGCCATTGACTGCAGCCTTGGCCACGAACGCCTTGACCACGTCATCGCTGTAGTGGCGGTAGCCCAGCAGGTTCTGGCCGCGCAGAAGCATCTGCAGGCGGGTGTTGGGCAAGGCATTGCGCAGCTTGCGCAGGCGCTCCCACGGATCTTCCTTGAGGAAGCGCACGCAGGCGTCGAAGGTGGCGCCACCCCAGACTTCCAGCGACCAGTAGCCGACCTTGTCGAGCTTGTCGCAGATCGGCAGCATGTCTTCGGTACGCATGCGGGTAGCCAGCAGGGACTGGTGGGCGTCGCGCAGGATTGTGTCGGTTACGTGAATTTTCTTGGACATTATAGGGTTCCTCACAGGCCTGCGTGGGCGGCGATGGCGGCGGCGATGGCCAGGGCCAGCTCTTCGGGTTTGCGCTTGATCGAGTAGTTGGTCAGTTCAGGGTGGCTTTCGACGAAGCTGGTGTTGAACTGGCCGCTACGGAATTCAGGATTGCGCAGGATTTCCTGGTAGTACGCGGCGGTGGTCTTCACCCCTTGCACGCGCATGTCGTCCAGGGCCCGCAGGCCGCGGTCCATGGCTTCTTCCCAGGTCAACGCCCATACCACCAGTTTCAGGCACATCGAATCGTAGAACGGTGGAATGGTGTAGCCGGTGTAGATCGCGGTGTCGGTACGCACGCCAGGGCCACCGGGGGCGTAGTAACGGGTGATCTTGCCGAAGCTTGGCAGGAAGTTGTTCTTCGGGTCTTCGGCGTTGATACGGAACTGCAACGCATAACCCCGGTGGTGGATGTCTTCCTGCTTGACCGACAGCGGCAGGCCCGAGGCAATACGGATCTGCTCCCGGACGATGTCGATACCGGTGATTTCCTCGGTGATGGTGTGTTCCACCTGCACCCGAGTGTTCATTTCCATGAAATACACCTCGCCATCGGCGAGCAGGAACTCCACGGTACCGGCGTTCTCGTAGTTCACCGCCTTGGCTGCACGCACCGCCAGGTCGCCGATATAGGCGCGCTGCTCGGGGGTGAGCTGAGGGCTTGGGGCAATTTCGATGAGCTTCTGGTTACGGCGCTGGATCGAGCAGTCACGCTCGAACAGGTGGACCACGTTGCCGAAGCTGTCACCGAGAATCTGCGCCTCGATGTGCTTTGGATTGACGATGCACTTTTCCAGGAACACTTCGGCCGAGCCGAAGGCTTTGGTGGCCTCGGAAATGACCCGTGGGAAGTTCTGCTCCAGCTCTTCTCGACTGTTGCAACGGCGAATGCCGCGGCCGCCACCGCCCGAGGTAGCTTTGAGCATGACCGGATAACCGATGCGCTCGCCTTCGCTCAGGGCTTCATGGATATCGGCAACGTTGCCTTCGGTACCTGGGGTCACCGGCACACCGGCCTGGATCATGGTGCGACGCGCTTCGGTCTTGTCGCCCATGCGGCGAATGACGTCAGCGGCCGGGCCGATGAACTTGATTCCGCGCTCGGCGCAGATCTCTGCCAGCTCAGCATTTTCCGACAGGAAGCCGTAACCCGGGTGCAAGGCATCACAACCGGTTTCCACAGCAAGGTTGACCAGCTTGCGCGGGTTCAGGTAGCCGGCCAGTGGCTCGGCACCAATGCTGTAGGCCTCGTCTGCACGCTTGACGTGCAATGCATGACGGTCGGCGTCGGAATAGATCGCGACAGAGCGAATGCCCATCTCGGCGCAGGCACGCACGATCCGAACTGCGATTTCACCCCGGTTGGCGATCAGGATTTTTTTTATCACTGGAGTCTTCCCAAAGCCGTAGGAACAAACGAGCCGGTTCTACCGGTCGGCGCGTGACCAATCGTCGCTGGCCAGTCGCACATTCACCCTAGCGCTGTAGGTCGATAAACAAAAATCAATATTTGTTAGGGGCTGTATTAGCAAAGCCTTATAGTTCGGTAACAAGGTTTTGCTGGAGCCGAGATAAAAATGCGTAAGTCCTTGATGCGGATGACTTTACGTCAGTTACAAATCTTCAACGAGGTGTGCGACCTACGCTCCTACAGCCGCGCTGCGGAGGAGATGGCACTGACGCAACCCGCCGTTAGTCTACAGATCCGCCAGCTCGAAGAACTGGTGGGCCAGCCGCTGTTCGAGTACGTGGGCAAGAAGCTCTACCTGACCGAGGCGGCCGAGGCACTGCAGCGGGCCAGCCACGATATCTTCGGGCGTCTGGAAAGCCTCGACATGCAGTTGTCGGACATGCAGGGCTCACTCCAAGGTCAGCTCAAACTGGCCATCGAATCCAGCGCCAAGTACTTCGTGCCACACCTGTTCGCTGCCTTCAAGCAACGCCACCCGGAGGTCAACCTGACCCTTACCGTGGTCAACCGTGCGCAGGCAATTCGGCGCCTTTCCGATAACCGTGACGACCTGATCATCATGTCCATGGTGCCCCAGGACATGGGCTTGGAGTTCCTGCCCTTCCTCAACAATCCGATCATTGCCGTGGCACCGCCGGATCACCCGTTAGGCAAGCTTGAGCAGCTGCGCCTGCAGGATCTGGAGCCGCATACCCTGCTGGTCCGTGAACAGGGTTCGGGCACCCGCAAGGCCTGCGAAGAGTACTTCAAGGACAAGCGCGTGCACTTCACCCAGACCCTGGAAGTCGCTTCGGCCGATGCCCAACGCGAATGCGTGATCGCTGGCCTCGGCATCGCGCTGCTGACCCGCCACGCGGTGAACATGGAACTCGCCACGGGCATGCTCAAGGAGTTGCCAATAGAGGAATTGCCGCTGTATCGAAGTTGGTGCGTGGTGCAGTCAAAAGCCAAGCGACAGTCGCCGGTAGCCCTGGCCTTTCTAGCATTCATCCGCAGCGAACGTGCGCTTATCAGCGGGCTTGTTGAGCGTTTTTCGGGGAAACTGCCGCCGACGCCTGCCACACGGTAAGGTCCTGGAACTCAGGGTAATCAGCGAGTTCGCGCAACAGCTGGCGTTGGTCGCAATAGCTTTCGATCGCACGGCGGTACTCCATGCGACGCTGATCTTTTTCCTGTTGTTTGCGAGCCTTGGCGCTGGGAAGGTAAGAGCCATCGAAATCACGAGCCATTTGCTGTCTCCCTGATCGAGTGCGGGGAGTTTCAGACTGGCTCTAGCGGTTTACCGTTTGGCTGTGGATCCGTGACAAAACCATGAAATTTGCTGCGACCCTTAGCGAAGCAAATCGGGTGGAAACGCAGCGCCGGCAGAGGACGCTCTCAGTCGTCCATCGCCTTGATCGACTTCGGCGACAGGCGCAGGCTGCGCAAGCTGCGCTTGACGCTCTTGAGGTGGTTGACCAGGCTGGGCCCGCGCGCCATGGCCACGCCCATGGCCAGCACGTCGATCACCACCAGGTGGGCAATGCGTGAGGTCAGTGGTGTGTAGATCTCGGTGTCTTCGTGCACATCGATCGCCAGGTTGACAGTCGACAGCTCCGCCAACGGCGTCTGGCTCGGGCACAGCGTGATCAGGTTGGCACCGCTCTCCCGCACAAGGTTGGCGGTAATCAGCAAGTCCTTGGAGCGTCCGGACTGGGAAATGCACACCGCCACATCACCGGGCTTGAGGGTAACTGCGGACATCGCCTGCATGTGTGGGTCGGAATAAGCAGCAGCGTTGAGCAGCAGGCGGAAAAACTTGTGCTGGGCATCGGCGGCAACCGCACCAGAGGCACCAAAACCGTAGAACTCCACACGCTGCGCCTGGGCCATGGCGCTCACGGCCTGCTGCAACGCGTGTGGATCAAGTTGCTCGCGCACTTCCATCAAAGTGTGCAGGGTGGTGTCGAAGATCTTCAGGCTGTAGTCGGCGACCGAGTCGTCTTCGTGGATGGCGAACTGACCAAAGCTCGCACCCGCCGCCAGACTTTGCGCCAGCTTCAGTTTGAGGTCCTGGAAGCCCGAGCAACCGATCGCCCGGCAAAAGCGCACGATGGTCGGCTCGCTGATGCCCACGCTGTGCGCCAGATCGGCCATGGAGCTGTGCATGACGGCAGCCGGGTCGAGCAGCACGTGGTCCGCGACTTTGAGTTCCGATTTGCGCAGCAGGTGGCGCGATTGGGCGATATGTTGCAACAGATTCACGGGCTGGACTCGGTTATGATCGGCTGGCCGGGATGTAGCTTTCTTGTAGTTATACTACATGGACGCCAACCCGCCCAGTTAAACGAACGTGGAGAGTGGTGGTTTGACTATTCCTTGCGACATTCTGGTGTTCGGTGGCACCGGTGACCTGGCCTTGCACAAGTTGCTGCCGGCGCTTTATCACCTGTATCGCGAGGGGCGTCTGAACATTGCCGTGCGCATCATTGCCTTGGCCAGGCGCAACTTTTCGCGCGTTGAGTACCTCAAGCTCGCCGAGCGAAATTGCCGGGCCCAGATCGCCCGCAACGACTTCGAAGAAGAAGTGTGGCGGCGTTTTTCCGCGCGTCTCGACTACTTCCCCATGGACGCTTCTCAGAGCGCCGACTTCGGCCGCCTGGCGCGCTACATCGGCGAACCTGGCGGGCTCACCCGCATCTACTACCTGGCTACAGCGCCGAACCTGTTCGTGCCGATCGCCAACCACCTGCGCATCGCCGGGCTGGCCGACAACGAAGCGCGCATCGTACTGGAAAAGCCGATTGGTCATTCGCTGGATTCGGCCACGGCCATCAATGAAGCAATTGGTCATGTATTCGAGGAGTGCCAGGTCTTTCGCATCGACCACTACCTGGGCAAGGAGACGGTTCAGAACCTCATGGCCCTTCGCTTCGCCAATGCGCTGCTTGAACCGGTATGGCGCAACAGCCAGGTCGACCATGTGCAGATCAGCGTCTGTGAAACACTTGGTGTAGAGAACCGCGGCGGGTATTACGACCGCGCCGGCGCCACCCGGGATATGCTGCAGAACCACCTGCTGCAGCTGTTGTGCCTGGTGGCCATGGAGCCTCCGGCGCAATTCGATGCCGAGGCCGTGCGCGACGAGAAAGTGAAGATTCTGCGCGCCCTGAAACCGATCAGCGGCCAGGACGTGCAGGACAAGACCGTGCGCGGCCAGTATGGCCCCGGACATATCGGCGGCCAGGAAGTACCGGCCTATTACTTCGAAAAGGACGTGGACAACGACAGCGATACCGAAACTTTCGTCGCCGTCCAGGCGCACATCGACAACTGGCGCTGGGCCGGTGTGCCCTTCTACCTGCGCACTGGCAAGCGTATGGCGCGGCGCTCATCGCAGATCGTCATCCAGTTCAAGCCCGTGCCACACGAGCTGTTCAGCGGCGGCCAGGTCAATCAGCTGCTGATTCAGCTACAACCGGACGAGCGCATCAGCCTGCGCATGATGACCAAGAGCCCTGGCAAGGGCATGCGACTGGAGCCAGTAGACCTGAACCTGAACCTGGCACAGGTATTCGGCCAGACCCGCCGCTGGGACGCTTACGAGCGGCTGTTGCTGGATGTACTGGAAGGTGATTCGACGCTGTTCATGCGCCGTGACGAAGTGGAAGCCGCGTGGGCGTGGATCGATCCGATCATCAAAGGCTGGGAAGAGCATTTCCAGGCGCCACGCCACTATGCCGCTGGCAGCAACGGCCCGGAACAGGCCAATAGCCTGCTGCTGCACCTGGGAAGGCAGTGGCACAACTGAAAGGCTTCACGCTGCATCAGCGAAATGAAGGCACCTAGGGTGGTGGCGCCAGCATGGGCTGGCGCCAATCATCAAAGGGTATGAAACATGACTATCGAGAGCAAAGACTGGTACGCGCAAAACAACACCATGCCTGGTGATCAATTCTTCCGTGTCTACGGCAAGGTCACCGTCAACCACCCGGGGATCGAACCCGTCTTGGTGCCGTATGAAGGCCCTCAATTCCTGGACCTCGCCATGCGCCTGACGCTGAAACTGGTGGAGCACGAAGGCATCTTCCCTGCTGTCGTGTGCGAGAAAAATGTCAGCTTCAGTGCCGAGGCACTGACACAGAACGTTCCTTTCGTTGAAATCCGCCATGAAGGCAAGAGGCTGATTTCCATGCAGGTCCAGCAAACCTGCTGACCGCGCAAGGGGCCTGGTTGCAGGCCCCTCCTTCTTTTATCGGCACATCTCGAATCAGGTGAATATTTATACAGTAGAGATTTGCCCTCCCCCCTGCCTCCCCCTAGAATGGCCGGATGCACACAGACGACCTCTCCCTCCTGCTCAATTCCCTCAACGATGCCCAACGTCAGGCTGTCGCGGCCACGCTCGGGCGCCAACTGGTGCTTGCGGGCGCCGGTTCCGGTAAAACCCGCGTGCTGGTGCACCGCATCGCCTGGCTGATCCAGGTGGAGCAGGCCTCGCCGCACTCGATCCTGTCGGTGACCTTCACCAACAAGGCTGCCGCCGAGATGCGCCAGCGGATCGAGCAACTGCTGGGCATCAACCCGGCAGGTATGTGGGTCGGCACCTTCCACGGCCTGGCGCACCGCCTGTTGCGGGCGCACTGGCAGGAAGCCCGCCTGGTACAGAACTTCCAGATTCTCGACAGCGATGACCAGCAGCGCCTGATCAAGCGGGTGATGCGCGAACTCGGCCTGGACGAGCAGAAATGGCCCGCGCGCCAAGCGCAGTGGTTCATCAACGGGCAGAAGGACGAGGGCCTGCGGCCACAGCATATCCAAGCCAGCGGCGACCTGTTCCTGCAGACCATGCGTGATGTCTACAGTGCCTACGAACAGGCCTGTGAGCGTGCCGGGGTCATCGACTTCTCCGAATTGCTGCTTCGCGCCCTCGACCTGTGGCGCGACCACCCTGGTCTGTTGGAGCACTACCAGCGGCGCTTCCGCCATCTGCTGGTTGACGAATTCCAGGACACCAACGCCGTGCAGTACGCCTGGTTGCGCCTGCTGGCAGGCAAGCATGGCGGCAGCCTGATGGCGGTGGGCGACGACGACCAGTCGATCTACGGCTGGCGCGGCGCCAAGATCGAGAACATCCACCAGTACACAGCCGACTTCCCCGACGCCGAGATGATCCGCCTGGAGCAGAACTACCGCTCCACCGGTGGCATCCTCAAGGCCGCCAACGCCCTGATCGCCAACAACAGCGGGCGCCTGGGCAAGGAACTGTGGACCGACCTGGGCGAAGGCGAGCCGCTGACCCTGTATGCGGCCTATAACGAGCACGATGAAGCGCGTTATGTGGTGGAAACCATCGAGAGCCTGATCAAGGGCGGCAGCTCGCGCAGCGATATCGCCATTCTGTACCGCTCCAACGCCCAATCTCGGGTACTCGAAGAGGCCCTGCTGCGCGAGCGCATTCCCTACCGCATCTATGGTGGCCAGCGATTCTTCGAACGCGCCGAAATCAAGAATGCCATGGCTTATCTGCGCCTGCTCGAAGGACGCGGCAACGACGCGGCACTAGAGCGGGTCATCAACGTGCCACCCCGCGGCATTGGCGAGAAGACCGTCGAAGCCATCCGCGAGCATGCCCGTCACAGCCAGCTATCCATGTGGGAAGCGATGTGTCAGCTGATTGCCGCCAAGGCACTCAAAGGCCGTGCAGCCGGTGCTCTGGGTGCGTTCATCGAATTGATCGAAAACCTGGCCGGCAAAGTGGCGGACATGCCATTGCACACGATGACCCAAACGGTCATCGAGCAGTCCGGGCTGATCATCTATCACCAAGAAGAAAAAGGTGAAAAGGGCCAGGCACGGGTAGAAAACCTTGAGGAACTGGTCAGTGCAGCGCGCAACTTCGAGGCCAGCGAAGACGACGCCGACCTCTCGCCGCTCTCGGCCTTCCTCGGCCACGCCTCACTGGAAGCGGGTGAAGCCCAGGCCGACGAACACGAAGACAGCATTCAGTTGATGACCCTGCACAGCGCCAAGGGCCTGGAATTCCCCTACGTGTTCCTCGTGGGCATGGAAGAAGGGCTGTTTCCGCACAAGATGAGCCTGGAAGAGCCCGGCCGCCTTGAAGAGGAACGCCGCCTGGCCTATGTGGGCATCACCCGCGCCATGCGCCAGCTGATCATGACCTACGCCGAGACGCGGCGCCTGTATGGCAGCGAGACCTACAACAAGGTGTCGCGCTTCGTCAGGGAAATTCCGGCAGGGCTGGTTCAGGAAGTACGCTTGTCCAACAGTGTCAGCCGCCCGTTCGGAGGTTCGCAGAGCAGCACCAGTAGCCTGTTCGCCAACGCCAGCATTCCGCAGACCGCCTTCAGCCTTGGCCAGCGCGTGCAGCATTCGGTATTCGGTGAAGGGGTCATCCTCAACTTCGAAGGTTCCGGTGCCCAGGCGCGGGTGCAGGTGAACTTTGCCGAAGGCAGCAAGTGGCTGATGCTGGGGTACGCCAAGCTCGAGGCGATCTGACGCCTTCCAGGCCGCCATCACCGGTAAGCCGGCTCCACACAGGAGCCGGATCTGCCAGCCTGAAACATTCAGGCAAAAGCTCGAAACATTATGTCGCTGGTCATGTGCCCTGGAACCTGTGCACCATGGCGCGCGTGCAATCCACAACAGGGGAAATCCCATTTATGCAACGTTTTCTTAGCATCGCACTGGCGCTCTGCGTCGGCCTGACGCTGAGCCTGGATGCCAACGCCAAGCGTTTCGGCGGCGGCAAGAGCTCGGGCTCCGCGCCAATCCACCAGACCCGCCAGGCTACGCCAACCACGCCTGCTGCCGCGCCGACCGCTCCAGGCCGCGCACCGGCTGCTGCCAGCGGTGCTTCGCGCTGGCTGGGCCCGCTGGCCGGCCTCGCCGCCGGTGGCCTGCTGGCGTCCATGTTCATGGGCGACGGCTTCGAGGGCTTCCAGATCATGGACTTCCTGATCGTCGCACTCATCGCCTTCCTGGTGTTCCGCTTCATTGCCGCGCGTCGCCGCCAGCAGCAGCCGCAAATGGCCGCTCCGGGCCATGCGCCGTTCCAACGCGAAGCTCACGCACAGCCTGCCCAGCCGTCGATCTTCGGAGGTTCGGCCGCACCTGCCGCCGCTGCCGCTCCGGTCATCAAAGCGCCGGCCTGGTTCAACGAGCAGAGCTTCCTGGCCGCCGCCCGTAGCCACTTCCAGTCGCTGCAGCAGCACTGGGATGCCAACGAGATGGACAAGATCGCCGAATTCGTCACCCCGCAAATGCTCGAGTTCCTCAAGCGCGAGCGTGCTGACCTGGGTGATGGCTTCCAGTCCACCTACATCGACGACCTCGATGTGCAACTGGACGGTGTCGACGATCGCGCCGATCGTACCGACGCCACCCTGACCTTCCGTGGTGTATCGAAGACCTCGCGCTTCGACCAGGGCGAAGCCTTCAGCGAAAGCTGGCACATGGTTCGCGCCCAGGGCGAGAATCAGCCTTGGCTGGTCGCAGGTATCCGTCAGAACGGTTAACCGTCGCACGTTGTACAAAAAACCCCGGGCCTGTCCCGGGGTTTTTGCTTTTGCCAGAGTGGCCTACTAGGGTATAACGCGCAGCGTTGTCATCAAGGTTAGAGGATGTGAACCGTGGAAGAAGTGATCGAACAACTCCGTGAAGCCAATGAACCCGTGCCGGTGCCGCTGGAGCTTCCTGACGAAGACCAACTGGTCGAAATCGAGGAGCAACTGTTCATCAACATTCCGTTCGTGTTCAAGGAATTCCTGTTGACCGTCAGTGACGTGGTATACGGCTCACTGGAGCCGGTAACCGCCACCGACCCGCAATCGCACACCTACCTGCCCGAAGTTGCGGCCAATGCCTGGGATGCCGGGGTTCCGCGCGACCTGATCCCACTGTGCCAGGACGGCGACAATTACTACTGCGTCGAAGAAGACGGCACCGTGGTGCTGTGGGATGGCGAAGAGGAAGCCGTCGCCGAAGACAGTTGGGAATCGGTGTGGCACTGGGCACGCGACGTCTGGCTGGAAAGCTGACCGGTAAGTAGCCGTAAAAAATGATGGCCACAAGCCATCCGCCTTCGTAAAATCGCCAGGCCTTCTGCGCCTGGCGACATCGCTACCGCTTCATCCCCTCGGACTTCGGTGGAATCTCGCGCAGAGGGCATGCCCTCAGTGAGTATGGTCGCGGCTATTCTCAAGGGTCTCCAACAAGGCAATCTGCATGCGCGAATGCACGCGGATGAACCAACGCCACAGCAAAGCCACCACTGCCGCCGCCACCACTGCGATGATCAGCAATAGCTCGTTGGTCGGCAGAATGCTCGCAGACAGCGCAGACAGCAGCAGGAATATCACCAGAAGCGACAGCAGAGGTATCACCTCGGCAATCACACGGCGCACCCGCTGAGTATGTCGCCCGGCCATTTCCGGCTTGACCCCCATTTCCGCCAGTAACATCGACAGCGCCTTGAGCTTGCGGTACGCCGCGATCAAGAATGGCAGCGACAGCAGCAGCGCCGCCCCCCAGATCATCGCCTTCTGCTGGCTCACATCACTGATCCATTCAGCGAGCCATTCGCCGATGCGGCCAGCGAAGTAGCCACCGCTGAAGAAGATCGCAATGACTAACGCCAGATTCACACCCACCTGCAACAGGATGCGCCGGATCATCGCTGCCAGCATGGCGCTCTCGCCTTGCGGCTGGATGCTGCGCAACCATTCGCCATAGAGCGACAGCACGCGCGACAGCCGACTGGGCATCACCCTGCCAAGCTTCAGTGAAAGGGGATCGGCCGCGCGGATCAGGTAGGGCGTCAATAGCGTGGTAATGGCTGAAACCGCCACGGCGACCGGATAGAGGAAATCGCTGGTTACCTGCAGGGTCATGCCCAAAGCCGCGATGATGAAAGAAAATTCGCCAATCTGTGACAGACCCATACCCACACGCAGCGAAGTACGCCCGTCATTGCCGGCAATGAATGCCCCCATGCCGCAGGACAGCATCTTGCCCAACACCACCGCCAGAGTGATGACCACGATCGGCCAGGCGTAATCGAGCAAGACTTGCGGGTCGATCATCAAGCCGATGGCTACGAAGAAGATGGCACTGAACAGGTCACGCACCGGTTCGATCAGCCGCTCGATCTTCAGGAGCTGGCGCGACTCGGCCATGATCGCGCCGATCAGGAAGGCGCCCAGTACCATGCTGTACTCGAGCTTTACCACCAGCAGGCAGAAGCCGAAACACAGGCCCAGCACGGTAATCAGCAACATCTCGTTGCTTTCGAACTTCGCCACATAGGCCAGCAGCCGCGGTACCAGCAGAATGCCGATGACCAGCGCGACAATCATGAACAACGACAACTTGCCCACGGTGGAGAACACTTCCCCGGAACTGACCGTACCGCTGACCGCGATGCCCGAAAGCAAGGCAATGATGCCGATACCGAGGATGTCCTCGACAATCAGCACGCCGAAGATCAGCTGGGCAAAACGCTCGTTCTTCATCTTCAGGTCGTTGAGTGCCTTGACGATGATGGTGGTCGAGGAAATCGCCAGGATGGCGCCGAGGAACAGCGAGTCCATGGTGTTCCAGCCAAACCAGCGACCGATCTCGAAACCGATCCAGATCATCAGGACGATTTCCAGGAACGCCGCGATGAACGCTGTGGCACCCACCTTGAACAGCTTGCGCAGGCTGAACTCGAGCCCCAGGCAGAACATCAGGAAGATCACTCCCAGCTCGGCAAGAGTCTTGATCGTGTCTTCGTCGTGAATCAAGCCGAACGGCGGTGTGTGCGGGCCGATGATGAAGCCGGCGACGATGTAGCCCAGTACAACGGGCTGCTTGAGGCGATGGAAGAGGATCGTTACCACCCCGGCAACCAGCATGATCACTGCCAAATCCTGGATGAAGCTGATGGCATGCATGGCGCGATTCTCCTTTCTCGAAGCCCTGTAAGTAGATGCCCAGGCAGACCGCTCCTCTGCCGAGACAACCCCGAGCGAGCAGCAAGTACATACTGTATTGAATGCAGGAAAGCCCATGTTGCATGGGCGTACTCAGGTTAACATCGCACCCCGCCGCAAAATGCCGGTGCAATATGTAGAAACAGATCGGCTGGTTAACCGCCTGTGATGGCATGATCGGCGTGACCATGGCGCCGCAACCAACGTCCCGTACCAGAAGGCAAACTTAAAAAGGGGATACAGAAGTGTCAGCAGATAACGACCCCGATTGGCCCGATACCGCGCAACCTCACCGTGAGCACACTATGGAACCTGGAAACGCCCAGCTGAGCATGACCGTCCTGATGACCCCGGACATGGCCAACTTTTCTGGCAACGTACATGGCGGCACCCTGCTCAAGTACCTCGACGAAGTGGCTTACGCTTGCGCCAGCCGTTATGCCGGCAGCTATGTGGTAACGCTGTCGGTAGACCAAGTGATCTTCCGCGAGCCTGTGCATGTCGGCGAGCTGGTGACCTTCCTCGCCTCGGTCAACTATACCGGCAACACATCGATGGAAGTGGGCATCAAGGTGGTCACCGAGAACATCCGCGAGCGCTCGGTGCGCCATTCCAACAGCTGCTTCTTCACCATGGTCGCGGTAGACGACAACCGCCGCCCAGTGCCAGTGCCTCCGCGCCAACCGCATTCCAGCGAAGAGAAACGCCGCTTCCTTCAGGGCCAGCAGCGTCGGCAGATCCGTCAGGAGCTGGAAAAACGCTATCAGGACCTGAAGACCGACTCGATCTAGAACGCCAGGCGCTGCGCCTCGAAACGCACGCGCGGGTGGGCGATGCGATCCTGGGCTCGCACCAGTTGCAGTTCGTAACTGGCGCAGGCCTGGGTTTCCAGCAGCACTTCGTGCACCGCTGCCGCGGTGAACTCGAACGCTTGCGTCCAGCTGTCGCCCAGCAGCACACGCGCCAGGAAAAGACCCGAGGTAAGGTCGCCGACGCCCACCGGCTGTCGTGGAAACGCCAGCAGCGGGCGACGCAGGTGCCAGCTCTCGTCACGGGTTACCAGAAGCATCTCGAACATGTCCTGCTCGCGCCCCGGGTAGGCCAGGTGCTTGACCAGCACCACCTGCGGACCACGCTCCAGCAGGCTACGGGCCATACTCACGCAATCCTCCAGTGACTGCGCCCTTCGGCCGCAGAAGCTGTCCAGTTCGAGCTGGTTGGGGCACAGGATGTCAGCTTTTGCTGCGGCCTCGTCGAGCAGGAATTCGCTGACCTCCTGAGGCACGATGCAACCCTTCTCCGGGTGACCCATGACCGGGTCGCACAGGTACAGTGCCTTGGGGTTCACGGCCTTGATCCGCTCCACCCCGGCGAGGATTGCCCGCCCCTGCTCGGCGCTGCCCAGGTAGCCGGACAGCACCGCATCGCAATGGCCCAGCTCGCCGATGCTGGCAATACCTTCCACCAACGCGGGAATTTGCGCCGGGGCAAGCACTTCGCCCGCCCACTGGCCATACTGAGTGTGATTGGAGAATTGCACGGTATTGAGCGGCCAGACATTGACCCCGATACGCTGCATGGGAAACACCGCGGCGCTGTTTCCGGCGTGGCCGAACACCACGTGGGACTGGATGGCGAGCAAGTGCGGGGTACGTTTCATGCGCAAGGATTCCAAAGCTGTTTCAAGGATTGTGCGTCGCGCAGTATGAACTCGATTGCCACCTGTACGACAGGCCAGGGACGCAGTTAAGCTGGTTCGACCTGTTTGGAGCATATGCAAATGTTGACCCTGGAGAATCTCTTCGTCCTGATGCTGGTGGCCACGGCGGGCGCTTGGTTATGGCACAACCATGGGCTGCGCGAGAAGGCCCTGGAGCGGGTCAAGCAACACTTCGCCAAGCTGGACCTGGAACTGCTCGACGACGCCGTCGCGCTCAAGCGCATCGCCTTCGTGCGCGACGCCAACGGCCGCAAGCGCCTGGCACGGGTCTATGCCTTCGAGTTCACCGTGACCGGTGAACAACGCCACCCCGGTACCGTGACCCAGTTCGGTGCCCATAGCGTGCAGATCGAGCTGGCACCCTACCCGTTCGAGATCAAGACGCCGCCCCGAGCCGACAACGTGATCGAAATGCAGCAGTGGCGCCAGGAGCACAACCGCTGGCGCAACTGATCAGCCCACCCGGCATCTATCCAGAGCCCGCTGCAGCGTCTGCCGGGATTGCGGCTGATCGAAGATCAGCTCGATGCGTGTGTCGCGGCGCCATTCACTGGGCCGCCAATCCGGCAGGATGCCATCGAGGCCATTGAACGACTGCCAACCTTCAATGCTGTGGATAACCCCTTTGGCCCGACGCCATGCCCAGGCTTCGAGGAAGCCGCGAAGCCGCTGTGCATCAAAGCGCTGGCTTGGATGCCAGCGCCAGCCGATACTCCAGCCACCCTCCCCAATGTTGTCGATACAAATTGGCTGGTGCGGATTTGTCCACAGTCCGCCCGGCAGGCCATTTGAGATATCCACATCGAGGTTATCAACAGAAACCTGGGGTATTTGCCCTGTGGATGACATTGGAAGCTGATCGAGGGTGAGCTTTCCGTGCTCTGTCCAGATTCGATTCTTCTCGGAAATCTTGTTATTTATCAACAGCTTGAAATTTTCATCCACAGCCTCGCTTTTGTTCAAGACAACGAATGCAGCAGCATCAAATGCCTGTTGCTGAGCCTCACAAAGGTGCTCACCACGGGCCAGCGCTTGAGAATCCACGACCATGACCAATGGCTGCACTGCCAAAACCCCAACCCAAGGGGCATGGCTCAGTTGATCCAGTAATTGCAAGGGATGACCAAGCCCGGAAGGCTCGATGAAAACGCGATCAGGGCGCGACTTGCGCAGTAGCCGACCCAAGCCGACCTGAAAGGGCATCCCGTTTACACAGCACAGGCAACCCCCGGCCACTTCGGCAATGGCGATGCCGTCCTGGTCACTGGCCAGCAATGCCGCATCGAGGCCAATCTGGCCGAATTCATTGACCAGCACCGCCCAGCGTTCACCCGCCGGGCGCTGGGCCATGAGCTGGCGAATCAGGCTGGTCTTGCCAGCGCCCAAGGGGCCGGCAATCACATGGGTGGGGATGTTCTGCAGCATGCGATCACTTCACGGCGGATTTGCCCCCACTATGCCCCGTCACGCCAGCCAGTCAAGGCTGAGCAAAAGGCGCCGGGCCTGGCTGGCGGGGGAGCGATGGATCAGCCCGGCACCTTCGTTACCCAACCACCTTTCGCCCTTGAGCACCGCCACCTCACCGGCTTGCAACTGACGGATGTTATCCACAGGCGCTTCGGCACGCTGCAGACCTGACCGCTCGATTACCCCCTCCTCCAGCCATTCACTGCCAGGGCCTGTATAAGTAGTTAGCAGGCGCACCGGCACGTTATCCACATGAAAGCGTGGGCACATCGCCCCTTGCAGCACCCGTATCCTCAACCCGACCCGCCTTGCCCCAAGCAGGCAGGTATATGCCGATATCAACCAGGCGACGTCTGCGACGAAACCTTCATAGCCTTGCAGGTCAGTGGTCTCGTGCAGCAGGCCCTTCAGCATGGGAGGTTCGTGTTCATTCACATCCAGCACCCGTTCGTCGGCCACCGTTGGGTCGCGGCTGATCGCCAGTGCCGCGAAGTCTTCGAGCTGCGCCGGCAAACGGCGCTGCCAGACCGCCAGGTTGACGCCATCCTGAAAGATTTCAGTCAGCACCTTGGGCGATTCAGCGAAGGCCTGACGGATATCCACAGGCCGCAGCGCCATCTTCATGCCGCCTCCTCGGCGTGCCACGGCCCGAAGGGATCAGCGAGGCGCAACCAACCCATGGGCCCCAGCGCCATCTCTTCGTCATTCAACAAGCACGTGTCCAATGCTGTGGATAACGTGGTGAAGTCGATATTCTGCCCGATGAACACCAGCTCTTGACGGCAATCGCCAGTCTCGGTGGTCCAATGCTTGAGAATTTCTGCCGTGCCCTGTTCGTCTTGAGGCCAATGCTCGCGCGGTACGAATCGCCACCAGCGGCCACCCAGCCCATGGCGAATCATGCCGCCCGCCTGAGACCAGCTCCCCGCTTCCTGGAATTTGCTGGCCAACCAGAAAAAGCCCTTGGAGCGAAGAAGCCGGCCGTTGTCCCATTCCTTGTGGATAAAGTCGTAAAAGCGCTGTGGGTGAAGGGGCCTGCGTGCTGTCCAGGTACCTGATGCAATGCCGTACTCTTCGGTTTCAGGTACATGCTCACCCCGCAATTCCTGCAACCAGCCCGGCGCCTGCGCGGCCAGATCGAAGTCGAACAGCCCGGTATCGAGGATTCGCCCGAGTGGCACCTGGCCCATGACCATCGGCACGATCTGCGCACGCGCATTAAGGCTGCGCAAAATGGCCGTGAGCTCTTCACGCTCATGTCGGCTGATGAGGTCGATCTTGCTCAACAGCAGCACGTCGGCGAACTCGACCTGCTCGATCAGCAAGTCGCTGATCGATCGCTCGTCATCTTCACCCAGGGTTTCTCCACGGCTCGCGAGGCTATCGGCCGCTTGGTAATCGCGTATGAAATTCACCCCATCAACCACGGTGACCATGGTGTCCAGGCGCGCCATGTCGGACAGGCTGCGACCCTGCTCGTCGCGGAAGGTGAACGTCTCGGCTACGGGCAACGGCTCCGAGATGCCGGTGGATTCGATCAACAGGTAATCGAAGCGGCCTTCCTGGGCCAGCCGCGCCACCTCTTCCAGCAAGTCCTCACGCAAGGTGCAGCAGATGCAACCGTTGCTCATCTCTACCAGCTTTTCCTCTGCACGGTTGAGGCTGATATTGCGTTGCACCTCACTGGCGTCGATGTTGATCTCACTCATGTCGTTAACGATCACCGCGACCCGAAGTTGGTCGCGATTGCGCAATACATGGTTAAGCAAAGTGCTTTTGCCGGCACCGAGGAAACCGGAGAGCACAGTGACGGGAAGACGATCAAGCATGGTGAAACCTCTTCAGGCGGGCGCATTCGAACGATGCATTGCACAATGTTATAAAGTAACAATACAATTTCGCCAAGCCGTATTCGTCGGAAGGGCTTTCGAAGATGCCGCTGACACTCTCTTGCCTGGTGACCCCATGAACAGCCTCAAGCTTCCCGATATCGCCGCACAAAAACTGTTGCACGTCACGCCGTTGGACTGGGTTGGAATGTGCGCAATTGCGCTACCCATTCAGTTGGAAGGGCGCCATGTGGCGGCCATGGCGGACGCAGGAGTTAATCTGGTGGACGGCAAGTCCCGGGGCATTCACATGTCCAGACTCTACTTGGCACTGGAGCAATTGGAACACCAAGCACTGACTCCGCTCGCGATCCACCAGTTGCTGGCAGACTTTCTCGCGAGCCATGAAGGGCTATCCACTGCGGCCCATTTGCGATTGAGCTTTGAACATCTATTGAAACGCCCCGCGCTGGTCAGCCCTTTGGCGGGCTGGAAGAGCTACCAGGTGAGCGTCGACGCGAGGCTGGAGAACGAAATGTTCCACGTGGAACTATCTGTGCGAGTGCCTTACTCCTCTACCTGCCCTTGCTCTGCAGCTTTAGCGCGGCAGTTGATCCAGAGGCAGTTCGAGGCAGACTTCAGCGGAGAAGTTTTGAACCGGGAATCTGTACTCGCATGGCTCGGCAGTAGCCAAGGCATTGTGGCCACGCCACACAGTCAGCGGAGCCAAGCGTCTGTTCAGCTGCGCTTGCGCAACAACCTGGATACTGTGCCGGTTACCGAACTCATCGACGCCGTTGAGGCTAGTCTCGGTACAGCCGTTCAAACCGCCGTGAAACGTGCAGACGAACAAGCCTTCGCCTTGGCCAACGGACAGAACCTGATGTTCTGTGAAGATGCCGCTCGACGAATTCATCAAGCGCTGAGAGAGCTGGACATTGCCACTGCATTTACCCTTCGCGTGGAACATGCAGAGAGCCTGCATGCCCACGACGCAGTCGCCAGCAGCCAATGGCAATGGTAGATGTCAGCTTCGGGGTTTGACTGTTCCACAGTCGCTGCCGAGCCAGACAGCCCGGGTATTCATACTGCCCTGTTGCTGCACACCAGACGCATTGAAAGTACCGCTGACCTGGGTGGTGAATTCCTTGTCACTCAAGAAGGTAGCCTGGCCGGTGCCCTGCGCTTTGGGACAGCTGAACTGAAACTTCCAGACATTCCCTGTGCGGTCGGTGATTTTTTGAGTGCAGCCAGACTTCGGGTCTTGCAGCGGAATGTCGTTCGTCTGCACCTGTTCCTGTGTCAGGCATGAACGCACGCCGTTACCACCCACCGTGATGCCCTGCTTGGCCAGTACTCCTTCCATCATCGCCCGTTGCTCCGGTGGCAAGTTCTTGAGCTGCCCCAGCATGAACTGCATGTCAGGCAACGGCTTGCCATCGACCTGCATGTTGCTGGTGGTCAACTCCCACAACCCGGGTTGCAACATCTGCGCGTGCACCAGTGGGCTGCTCAAGCCAAGGGCCAGTGCCATCAGTGGCAGACGAATCTTCATGGACCAACGCTCCTCGAAAAAGCCGGCCAACGGGCCGGGCTGAGCCTTAGACGCCAAATCCGCTTTCAGGTTGCAAGGCGGGCCTGGAACGTGTTCTGTTATCCGCTGTGTATTCGGCAAGCAGGATGCGTATGGATTACCACAGCCCCTACTTCTTCGGCTACGTGCTCGGCATCATTCACTTGCTTGGCATCATCGCAGCGCTGCATGCGGTGTTCACTGTACGTACCGCCCAGGGTGCAATTGCCTGGGCCATGTCGCTGATCTTCATCCCCTACTTCACCCTGATCCCCTACCTGATCTTCGGTGCGCGTTCGTTCTATGCCTATATCCAGGCCCGCCGCCAGGCCAACCAGGAAATGCACGTTGCCATGGCCAACCTCAACTGGCGCCCCTGGGTGGAAGAGGCACTCACTGCACGTGAGTCTGGCAGCTACGCCGCCTTGCGCGCCATGCCTAAGCTTGGCCGCATGCCCTGCCTGGCCAACAATCAGGTCAAGCTGCTGATCGATGGCACCGCTACGTTCGATGCCATCTTCGCCGCCATTGCCCAGGCGCGCGAAGTGGTGCTGGTACAGTTCTTCATCATCCATGACGACAAGATCGGCAAGGCCTTGCAGCAACTGCTGCTGCGCAAGGCAGCCGAAGGCGTGCAGGTGTTCGTCTTGTATGACCGAGTCGGCAGCCATGCCCTTCCCGCCAGCTATAGCCAGGTGCTGCGCGAAGGCGGCGTGCAGATCCACGCATTCGCTACCCGCCGGGGCCTGTTCAATCGCTTTCAGGTGAACTTCCGCAACCATCGCAAGATTGTCGTGGTCGATGGCGTTGCCGGATTCATCGGCGGGCACAACGTGGGCGACGAATACCTCGGCGCCCACCCGCGTCTTTCGCCCTGGCGTGACACCCATGTGCAGATCAGCGGGCCGGTTCTGGCGTGCCTGCAGGAGTCTTTTGCCGAAGACTGGTACTGGGCAACCCGGCAATTGCCGCCGCTGATCCTACCCGATGCCTACCCCGACAACGGGGTACTTTGCCAAGCACTCGCCAGCGGCCCGGCCGACCCGCAAGAGACCTGTTCGCTGTTCTTCCTTGAGGCAATCCATTCCGCGACTCGGCGGGTATGGATCACCAGCCCGTACTTCATCCCCGACGAGGCTGTCTTTGCAGCCATGCGTCTGGCCGTACTTCGCGGAGTGGATGTACGCATCCTCATCCCGGCACGCCCGGACCACCGAATCGTCTATGCCGCCTCCAGCCTGTTCGCATTCGAGGCGGTGCGGGCAGGCGTGCGCATGTTCCGCTACCAACCGGGCTTCCTGCATCAGAAGGTGGTATTGGTGGATGACGAAGTCAGCGCGATCGGTAGTGCCAATCTGGACAACCGTTCGTTCCGACTCAATTTCGAGATCACCCTGCTCACCGTCGACCGCGCATTCGCCGATCAGGTCGAATCCATGTTGATGGCCGACTTCGAGCAATCCAGGGAAATTACTGCAGAGGACAGCCGGGACACTCACCGTCTCCAACAGCTGGGGATGCGCATCGCCCGGCTGATTTCGCCGATCCTGTAATGCGAAGGGGCCGCAAGTGCGGCCCCCCTCTCCATGCCTATCAGCGATACAAATCTTCTCGCGTCCAGGGCAAGTCGTGGTGCCCATCCGCGTATGGCTTGACCGCCAGTATCTGATGCAAGTTGATCCACCCCTTCTGGAACGCATAGGCACAGCCGGCCAGGTAGAGCCTCCAGATGCGCAAGGTTTTCTCTGGTACCAGCGCAGCCGCCTTGTGCAGTTGGTTCTCCAGGTTCTCGCTCCAGTGGTGCAAGGTCTTGGCGTAATGCAGGCGCAGGCTCTCCACGTCCACCACCTCCAGGCCGGCCTCACAGATGTTCGCGCTGATCATCGACAGGTGTGGCAATTCACCGTTGGGGAAGACATAACGGTCGATAAAGTCACCCGCACCTCGTCCGACAGGGCGACCATCCACATGCTTTGCCGTGATGCCATGGTTCATCACCAGGCCACCCTCACGCACGGCACCAAACAGCTTCTGGCAATACAGCGCCAGGTTGGCATGCCCGACATGCTCGAACATGCCCACGCTGACCACCTTGTCGAAGCGGCCATCCTGAGGCAGGTCGCGATAGTCGAGGATCTGCAGGTCGACCTTGTCGGCCAGGCCCTCGGCCTTGACCCGCTGCCTGCCCAGCTTGAGCTGCTCCTTGCTCAGAGTGATGCCGAACACCTTGGCGCCATATTCGCGTGCGGCGAAGCGAGACAGCCCACCCCACCCGCAACCTACGTCGAGCAGGTAGTCACCGGCCTGCAGGCGCAATTTGCGGCACAGGTGATCGAACTTGTCCTGCTGGGCCTGATCAAGGGTATTGTCCGGCTCGCGGAAGTAGGCGCAGGAATAGGCCATGTCCTGATCGAGCCAGAGTTGATAGAAGGCGTTGGAAACGTCGTAGTGGTAGGAGATGGACTTGGCATCGGTGCGCTTGTCGTGAGCCACACGCTGAGGGAGAACTTCTTCTTCATCGGTCAGCAGCGCTTCGCTGAGCTCGTCGCACACCCGAATGGCTTCGCCGATGTCGCCTTCCAGCTCGAGCTTGCCTTCAACGAAAGCGGTGCCCAGCTTGTCCATGCTCGGGTGGGTCAGCTGAGAGATCAGCTGAGGCTCCTTGACCAGGATGGTGACCTGCGGGCTTGGGCCCAGGTCGAACTGGTTACCGTCCCACAGTTTAAGGCGCAGCGGCAGGTGAAGCCTCTGCAATACCGGCGGAAGTTGCGCAAGCATGAACGACCCTCCTTTCCATATTGGACATGGCGGCTGTTATTTCGAACGCCACCGAAAGAGAGTAGTTCATTCGTGCAAGCTTTCCGCTAAACGAGACCATGGTCTAGAACTGAATGATCTTACCTAAGATTGTATACAATCATCCCCGCTCGGCTTAACCTTGTGCCCCTCTCGCGCTTCCTCATCTGGAGTAGAAACCCATGAAATCCTATGACGTGGTGATCATCGGTGGCGGCCCTGGCGGCTACAATGCGGCGATTCGCGCCGGGCAGCTTGGCCTCAGTGTCGCTTGTGTGGAGGGTCGCTCGACTCTCGGCGGTACCTGCCTGAATGTCGGCTGCATGCCGTCCAAGGCATTGCTGCATGCCTCGGAGCTTTACGAGGCTGCCAGCGGTGATGAGTTCGCCCACCTCGGAATCGAAGTGAAGCCCACCCTCAACCTCGCCCAGATGATGAAACAAAAGGACGAGAGCGTTACCGGCCTGACCAAGGGCATCGAGTACCTGTTCCGCAAGAACAAGGTCGACTGGGTCAAGGGCTGGGGCCGTCTGGACGGCGCCGGCAAGGTCGTCGTCAAGGCCGAGGATGGCAGCGAAACCACGCTGCAGGCCAAGGACATCGTCATCGCCACCGGCTCCGAGCCAACCCCCCTGCCCGGCGTGACCATCGACAACCAGCGCATCATCGACTCCACCGGAGCCTTGGCACTGCCGCAGGTGCCCAAGCATCTGGTGGTGATCGGTGCTGGCGTCATCGGACTGGAGCTGGGTTCGGTCTGGCGCCGCCTCGGCAGCCAGGTCACCGTGATCGAGTACCTCGACCGGATCTGCCCGGGTACCGATGAGGAAACCGCCAAGACCCTGCAAAAGGCGCTGGCCAAGCAGGGCATGATCTTCAAGCTCGGCAGCAAGGTCACCCAGGCTACCTCCTCGGCCGATGGCGTCAGCCTGACCCTGGAGCCCGCTGCCGGCGGCACTGCCGAAACCTTGCAAGCCGACTACGTGCTGGTCGCCATTGGCCGCCGTCCGTATACCAAGGGTCTGAACCTGGAGAGCGTCGGTCTGGAGACCGACAAACGCGGTATGCTCGGCAATGACCACCACCGTACTTCGGTGCCGGGCATCTGGGTCATCGGTGACGTCACTTCCGGCCCGATGCTGGCGCACAAGGCGGAAGACGAAGCGGTGGCGTGTATCGAGCGCATCGCCGGCAAGCCCCACGAAGTGAACTACAACCTGATCCCAGGCGTGATCTATACCCGCCCCGAACTGGCCACCGTGGGTAAGACCGAAGAGCAGCTCAAGGCCGAGGGCCGTGCCTACAAGGTCGGCAAGTTCCCCTTCACCGCCAACAGCCGAGCCAAGATCAACCACGAAACCGAAGGCTTCGCCAAGGTCATCGCCGATGCCAACACGGATGAAGTCCTGGGCGTGCACCTGGTTGGCCCTAGCGTCAGCGAGATGATCGGCGAGTTCTGCGTAGCCATGGAGTTCTCCGCCTCGGCCGAGGACATCGCCCTTACCTGCCACCCACACCCAACCCGTTCCGAAGCCTTGCGCCAGGCAGCGATGAATGTGGATGGCATGGCCATGCAGATCTGACCTTCACGCCACTTGAAACCTGACATTTCCCCAGGAAGTGTCAGGTTGCCTATCTCCAGTTCCATCACGCTTCTGCCTGCCGCTCGCCTTGCTGCGGTTCTTTACCGTGTACCGTCCTTGGGGCCGCCCGGACATGGCGCTGTTCAAGTTCACCGAAGCCATGCTTGCCGACAATGGCCGTTGCCGCCCAGACCAACCTGAAAATATCTACCGGTTCGCCTGGAACCGCGACAACCATTGACGCGCACCCTCTCTAGGCACCTCAAGCTTCGTACTCGCTGGCCTGGTGATCTACCATGCCGCCGCCAGTTTCCTCGTCGGAACAAAGAGATTTCCCTATGCCGCCCCGCTTGGCCTCCCTGTTCGCCGCCTTGATCCTGCCCGGGCTTGCCCAGGCCGCAACCACTTACTACCCGCTGACAGTCAGCAACTGTGGGGTGCCACAGACGTTTGCGCAGGCGCCGGAGCGTGCCGTCTCCATCGGCCAGGCAGGCACCGAGATCCTGTATGCCCTGGGCTTGGGCGACAAACTGGCGGGCACTTCATTGTGGTTCAACAATGTGTTGCCCGAATTCAAGGCGCAGAACGACAAGGTCGAGCGCCTCGCCGATAACGAGCCGAGTTTCGAAGCCGTCGTCAGCAAGCGTCCGCAACTGGTGACCGTGCAGTTCGAATGGATGGTCGGCCCACAGGGCGCGGTCGGAACGCGTGAGCAATTCAGTGAACTGCAGATCCCGACCTACCTGTTACCGTCCGACTGCGAAGGCAAGGACAACCTGGTCGGCGCCGACGGTACCCGCACACAGCCGTTCCGTATCGACACCCTCTACAAGAGTGTCAGCGAGCTGGCGAAGATCTTCGATGCTCAGGACCGTGGCGCTGCACTGAATGCCGACCTCAAGGCTCGCCTGGCACAGGCCAGGCAGCAGCTCGCCGGCAAGGATCTATCGCATACCTCCGCCCTGTTCTGGTTCTCCAGCGCCGACCTTGCCCTGGACCCCTATGTCGCCGGCCGCCAGGGTGTGGCTGACTTCATGCTGCAAACACTCGGCGTACGTAATGTCGTGGAATCCAATGAAGAATGGCCAACCGTCGGGTGGGAAACCCTGGCCAAGGCCAATCCGACGTGGATCATCATCGCCCGCATGGATCGCCGTCGCTTCCCCGCCGACGACCACCAGAAGAAGCTCGACTTCCTGCGCAGCGACCCTGTCACTCAGCAGATGGATGCGGTGAAACAAGGGCGCATCGTGATATTGGATGCCGACGCCATGCAGGCTGGCATTCGTCTGTTCCGCGGCCTGGAAACCCTCTCGGATGCCTTCGCGACCGGCAAAGTGGCTGCCAATCAGTCGGCGGAAGTAAGGCTGACTCGCCAGGCACCGTAGTGGCCTAGCTGCAATTGAGAAAGCGGTTGTACGTCGATGCGATGGAATGCCGACAAGGGGCACTGCAATACATGCATCATGGCCGCCCGGATGATCATGGGGTGCGTCACCGCAACCCAATGACCCGGTGCAGTGAACCCATCCAGCCAGTGGGCCACGCGTTGGCATACGTCGACGATCGACTCACCCCCATGCGGCGTCGAGCGGGGGTCGGTCAACCAGGCCTGCACAAGAGCAGGCTCATCTCGCTGCAGCGCCTTTAGCGCGACCCCCTTCCACACCCCGAAATCGCAGTCCCGCAATGCATGCTCTACGGCTACTTGCAGCCCCAGCATGGCCGCAGTCTGTGAGGTGCGCAGTTCAGGGCCGGCCAGACCGATGGCGCCATCCGGCAACACCAAAGGATGGCGCTGCGATAAGCGGATTTCATCAGCATCGGAATGAAAGTGGCCCAACCTTTGTGCGTCGGTCAGTGCGTGGCTGATGAGTGTGAGATGAGTGGCCTTCACGGGTGAACCTTCATGAGCGCAATCCCTAATAAAAACGCCCCGAGTATTTCGGGGCGAGGCAATGGATAGGCGGTGAGAGATCACCTATCACTCCATCGAGGCGCTCACTTCAGCGCGCCAGCTACCGCATTGAAAAATACCGCTTGCTCGTCATACAAGGAACTAAGCGTCTCCGCGTTTTTCCATGTTGACCACTGCCGACTGGCTCAAGACAAGCTTGGCGATACCCGCGCAATAGCCGCAGGGATAGTTTGCTCTGAAACGAGAAACGGGACGCACTGCTTCCCGTTCGCTCATCTGACCCGATGATTCAAGCCGTGGCGCGCAGTTCGCGGGCGGCTGCGACCATGTTCACCAGCGCAGCCTCGGTTTCCAGCCAGGCACGGGTTTTCAGGCCGCAGTCCGGGTTGACCCACAGGCGCTCGGCGGGAATGCGCTGGGCGGCCTTGCTCAACAGCTTGATGATCTCTTCCTTGGTCGGCACCCGCGGCGAGTGAATGTCGTACACGCCTGGGCCGATCTCGTTCGGGTAGTCGAACTTCTCGAAGGCTTCCAGCAGTTCCATGTCCGACCTCGAGGTCTCGATGGTGATGACGTCAGCGTCCATTGCGGCGATCGACTCGATCACGTCGTTGAACTCGCTGTAGCACATATGGGTATGGATCTGCGTTTCGTCACGTACACCCGACGCGCACAGACGGAACGCTTCGGTTGCCCAGTCCAGGTAATGCGCCCAGGCGCTCTTGCGCAGCGGAAGGCCTTCACGGAACGCAGCTTCGTCGATCTGTACGATCTTGATGCCGGCAGCTTCAAGGTCGACCACTTCGTCGCGAATGGCCAAGGCCAATTGCCGGGCCTGTACTTCGCGGCTCACGTCTTCGCGTGGGAAGGACCACATCAACATGGTCACCGGGCCGGTCAGCATGCCCTTCATGACCTTGTCGGTCAGGCCCTGGGCGTACTGGATCCACTGCACGGTCATGGCTTTCGGGCGGCTCAGGTCACCGAAAATGACCGCGGGCTTCACACAGCGCGATCCATAGCTCTGCACCCAGCCAAAGCGGGTGAACACATAGCCGTCCAACTGCTCGGCGAAGTACTCGACCATGTCGTTACGTTCCGCTTCCCCGTGCACCAGCACATCCAAGCCCAGATTCTCCTGGATCTCGACGGCATGGCGTATCTCGCTCTGCATGGCTTCGACGTAGTCGGCCTCGGTCAGCTTGCCTTGCTTGAACGCCTGACGCGCCAGACGGATTGCCGACGTCTGCGGGAACGACCCGATGGTGGTGGTGGGGTAAGCTGGCAAGCCCAGGCCTGCCCGCTGCTTGGCGATGCGCTGTTCAAAGGCTGACTGGCGCTGGCTGTCGACCGGCTTGATGGCGGCCAGGCGAGCTTGCACCGCCGGCTTGTGGATACGGGGCGAGGCGGCGCGGCTGGCCTGAATGGCGCAGCTGCGGGCCAGAGCAGCAACCACCTCGTCAGCGCCTGGCGCGTTGACAGCCTTGGTCAGCACGGCCACTTCCTGACACTTTTGCACGGCGAAGGCCAGCCAGCTCTTGAGCTCGGCATCGAGCTGGTCTTCGCGGGCCAGGTCCACCGGGCTGTGCAGCAGTGAGCAGGACGGCGCGACCCACAGGCGATCGCCCAGGCGCTCGGCAGCATCCTGCAGCACGGCAACAGCTTTCTCCAGGTCGCAGGCCCACACGTTGCGGCCGTTGACCAGCCCAAGCGACAGCACTTTGTAGGCCGGCAGGCGATCGAGAATGGTCGGGTATTGATCAGGTGCGCGCACCAGGTCGATGTGCAGGCCATCCACAGGCAGGTTGGCGGCCAGGCCAAGGTTTTCTTCCAGGCCACCAAAGTAGGTGGCGATCAGTTTTTTCAGCGGCGCACGCTGCAGGATGTTGTAGACGCGCTCGTAGGCGCTCTTCCATTCCTGGGGCAGATCCAGCACCAGGATCGGCTCGTCGATCTGTACCCACTCCACGCCTTGAGCAGCCAGGCGGTTGAAGATCTCGTCGTACAGCGGCAGCAGGCGCTCGACCAACTCCAGCTTGTCGAAGTCGGCACCTTTGGTCTTGCCGAGCCACAGGTAGGTCAGGGGGCCGATCACCACTGGCTTCACGACGTGGCCCAAGGCCTTGGCTTCGTCGACTTCTTCGAAAAGCTGCTCCCAGCTCAGGGCGAACTGCTGGTCAGCGGTGAACTCGGGTACCAGGTAGTGGTAGTTGGTGTCGAACCACTTGGTCATTTCCTGGGCGTGGGCGCCACCGCAGCAGTTATCCACAGCGCCACGGGCCATGCTGAACAGGGTCTGCAGGGTTGGCTTGGCACCGGTGTGGCTGCGGAAACGCTCGGGGATCACGCCGAATGTCAGTGAATGGGTGAGGACTTGGTCGTACCAGGCGAAGTCGCCGACCGGCAGCAGTTCGATGCCCGCGTCCTTCTGAGCTTGCCAGTGGGTGGCACGCAACTCACGACCGACAGCGTGCAGACCGGCCTCGCTCAGCTCGCCTTTCCAGAATGCTTCCTGGGCTTTTTTCAGCTCGCGGTCACGGCCAATGCGCGGAAAGCCGAGGTTGTGTGCCAGTGCCATGGTGTTTTGTCCTTCAAACGAGAAATTCGATGAGGGCAATTGTCAGGACACTGGCGTAATGAGACAAACTCATTATTTTTAAGAGCAACTGTAGTTTTTCTCATGATGCGCTTGGATGGGGCAGCCTGCTATGCCCTGCCCCGGTCCATGGCCGCCAGGTGTGCCGCGAGGAACTCAACGCACGTTCGGACTTTGGCCGAACGGTTCAAGCGATTGGGATAGACCGCCCAGACGTTCGCTTCCTGATCCCATTGAGGCAGCACCTGCACAAGAGTCCCTGACTCAAGCTGCGGGCCTACGTCCCACAACGAACGAAGGAGAATTCCGCGTCCATCGACACACCACTCCATCGCTACTTCCCCGTGGTTGGTCGAGAGCGGCCCTGTGACCTTCACGCTTGCGGTGTTTGCGCCATTCCTCAGGCGCCACACACCAAAAGGATGATCGCGCTCCTTGATGACAAGGCAGTCATGACGAGCGAGATCCTCCAGGGATTTCGGCACACCTCTTCGTTCGAGGTACGCAGGGGCCGCGCAGAGGATTCGGCGATTGGACGCAAGCTTCTTCGCGATCAGGTGAGGCGCAATCTCGTCGCCAATCCGGACATCCAGATCGAACCCTTCTGAAGCGATATCGACGATCCGGTCGAACATTTCGAACCGGACAGTGAGGCCCGGATGGGCCGCGGTCATCTGCGAAATCAGCGGGGCAACCACTTTGTGCCCGAACCCGAAGCTGCTGCAGATTCGCAGCAGCCCGCGGGGTTCTCCCTGGACTGTGGATACTTCCTGGATCAACTGGTCAAGGTCATCGAGCACACGCAACGCCCAATGGAACACCCGCTCACCTTCCTCCGTGATCGAGACGCGGCGAGTGCTGCGGTGAAGCAGCTTCGTGCCCAGCGAGTCCTCCAGGACTCGAATGCGTTTGCTGACATAGCCGGCTGATACACCGAACTCTTCGGCCACCGCGTTGAAGCTGGTTTTTCGGGCAACTGCAACGAAGACCCTAAGGTCCTCGTTCAACGGCATATTGTTCATGATTCGTAAATACTCATTCGCCAGAGGCTCGATTGATCTCTTACAGGAAACACTTAAGCTGAGTCAAACAGCGTCGCAGCCAACACAAGAATCGGAGTACCACAGAGATGACAAAGACCCTGAAGATCGCGGCTATCGCAGGTGACGGGATCGGCAAGGAAGTGATGCCAGAGGGCCTGCGGGTGCTGGAAGCTGCTGCCCGCCGATTTGGTTTCGGCCTTGAGTACCACCACTTCGAATGGGCGAGCTGCGATTACTATCTCCAGCACGGCAAGATGATGCCCGATGACTGGAAAGAACAGCTTTCGGGGATGGATGCCATTTTCTTCGGCGCGGTCGGCTGGCCCGATACCGTACCCGACCACATCTCGCTGTGGGGGTCGTTGCTCAAATTCCGACGTGAGTTCGATCAGTACATCAACCTTCGTCCGGTTCGGCTGTTCGAAGGCGTGCCTTGCCCGTTGGCCAATCGCAAACCCGGCGACATCGACTACTACGTCGTGCGTGAGAACACCGAGGGGGAGTACACATCGCTTGGCGGCATCATGTACGAAAACACCGAACGCGAGATTGTCATCCAGGAGTCGGTCTATTCGCGTCACGGCGCCAATCGGCTGTTGAAGTACGCGTTCGACCTGGCACAAAGCCGCCCACGCAAGCATGTAACGCTGGCGACCAAGAGCAATGGCGTGGCGATCAGCATGCCGTGGTGGGATGCTCGTGCCGATGACGTGGCCAAGGATTACCCCGAGATCACCCTGGACAAGCAGCACATCGATATCCTGGCTGCCCGTTTCGTCCTGCAGCCCGGCCGGTTCGACGTGGTCGCTGCCACTAATCTATTTGGCGACATCCTGTCCGACCTGGGGCCTGCAACGACCGGCACCATTGGTATCGCACCGTCCGCGAACCTCAACCCCGAGCGCGTCTTCCCGAGCCTTTTCGAACCCGTGCACGGCTCCGCGCCGGACATCTACGGGCAAAACATTGCCAACCCCATCGCGATGATCTGGTCGGGCGCTCTGATGCTGGACTTCCTGGGGCAGCGTGAAGCGCACGATGCCATTCTGCGGGCAATCGAACAGGTGCTCAAAGAGGGCCCACGCACGCGGGATCTGGGGGGTGTTGCATCGACGACGGAAGTCGGTGAGGCTGTCGCCGCGCTGGTCTGATCGTACTGAAAGCCCCGCAACGCGGGGCTTTCCCATCCATGAGGGGCGCCGCAGCCCTGTTTGCTAGGCGTCGCTAGCCGCAGTCAGCTTCGCTTCCAGCTCTCTGATCCTCAGCAGCAGTGCCTGCTGTTCGACCTTTGCGGCGGTGTTATCCATGCTGATACCGACAACCTTGATGGGGCGATCGGCAGCGTCGTGTATCACGGTCGAGCGAGACGAGATCCACCGCACACTGTCATCGGGCTGGTACATCCGGTACTCGTAATCGCAGTGCTCACCACTGCTGATCATCCGCTCGTACATTGCCTGCATCGCCTGAACGTCCTCGGCGGGCAAATGGCTCCAGAAGTCCTCGTTCGAACTGATGGTCCAGCCGTACACGTCCTTGACGTTCGAGGAATAGGTCACCTCGTCACTGATCAGATTCCATTCCCAAGTCACGATACGAGCGCCTTCCTGGGCGAGCTTCATCCGCGCTTCGCTTTCCATGATTTCGGCCGCGTAGCGCCGGCGCAGGTCGGTCATCGGCAGCTCGACAGGCTCTGCTTGCTGGACGCTGCTCAGTGCCTCCTGACCATAACGTAGCCAGAGCCAGTTCACCCGAAGAAAGTCGGCAAGCTTGCGCAGGTTGTCGTAGTCGATCTCACCGCCCTTGGTCCATTTGTGGACAGCGGTGCGGGATATGCCAAGTGCGGTACCGACCGCCTGGAGGGTCAACTTGTTGTGTTCAAGCAGTTCCTTGAGGCGGAAGGCGAAGCTGTTTTCCTGCATAGGGGAACGGTCCGAGAAGGGCTTGGCTGCCAGTATACACATCTGTAAACCCATGGATTACAGACGAGAGCGGCAAGCCCTTGGCAAGGCTCGGAGAACGGCGGCGCGCATCATGGATGCGCTAACGCTTGAAGCGACGGGCGTTCAGAGGTCGATGACCAACCTTGAGCCACGTGCGCGGGAGACGCAGATCATCATGGTTTGCTGGGAGGCTTTTTCTTCATCGGAAAGGTATTGGTCAACGTGCTCGGCTTCGCCTTCGAGGATGCGAGTCTCACAGGTACCGCAAACGCCTTCACGGCAAAGGCATTCCACCTGGGCGGCTTTGACGTTCTCAATGGCCTGGATGATAGTCATGCCCTCCTCGACCTGAAGCTCCCGACCGGACCTCCCGAGTACAAGGGTAAATGCACCGCCGGCAGCCGGAGCGGCGGCGAACTGCTCGAAATGCACCCGGGCGTCGGCGATGCCAGCAGCCTTGGCGCCTTCGACGACCGCGTCGATCAAGGGCTTCGGGCCGCACACATAAACGTGCGCATCATCGCTCAGCCCTGCATACAACGCCGGGAGGTCAAGGCGACGTCCAAGGCTGTCGACGTACAAGCTGATATTTCCGGCATGCGGGCCGTCGACCAATTGCCCTTGGAACGCACCATGATCGGGGCTGCGAAACGCATAATGAAGTTCGTAGGGAACATCACCCCCTTCCAACTCGTGAAGTTGCGACAGGAAAGGTGTGATCCCGATTCCGCCGGCGATCATCACATGCTTGCCGGCAGCGGTGTCGAGGCCGAACAGGTTGTTCGGCGTCGAGATGGTGAGCTCGGTGCCGACCTCGACCTTCTCATGCATGAAGGCAGAGCCACCCTTGGATTGCTCCTCCAAACGTACCCCGATCTGGTACCGGGACAGGTCCCTGGGATCACTCATCAAGGAATACGCGTTGCTGAGGCCTTCCGCCATCTTCACGATCACGTGGCTACCCCCCGTGAAGGCCGGCATGGGTTGACCATCGGCACGCGCAAGCGTGAAACGCTTGATTTGCGCAGTCGCCTGTTCAACTTCGGTCACTCGCACACTAAACATCTCGTAAGCACTGGCCATCTTGCACCTCAACTCCGCGCAGGGCGGCGGCCCCGCCGCCCTGGCACTACTTCTTCGGATCGTGGGGTCCGGAATAAACGACAGGAATGGATTGCCCCGGCTTTTACGGCCGGGGGCTCATGCTTAGTCCAAATGAGCAACCGCGATGAGATTGTGGAAGTGAGCGATACCGTGCTCACTGATGCCGGAGCGTTCCTTGTCGACCATGATGCGGCCTTGGCCACGGTAACCCCGCGACTTGAGCCCCTTCTGCACGCTCTCGACCAACCGCAGGTCTTCAGGGCGGAACACTTCGCGATACCAGTCGATCAGCACTTGCTGCTCCGGCGTGATTTCCTTGTTCAGGAAGTAGATGTCGTAGTGCTGCAGCGTGGTTTCTGCATCGACCGGGAATTCATAGATGACGGTCATGAAGTTGGCTCCCGGCGGCACGTTGAACATCGTGCACGGCCAGGCCCAGTAGCCTGCGAAGGACGGATCCTTGACTGACTCGTCGACCTTGAACGATTGCTCGGACGACTTGGCGATGCCGTACTGCAGGGTCCAGTTGCCATGCAGCGTGTGCCCGTACTGGCCGACGTCTACCGAATCGGCAAAGCTTGGGTGCGCTGGGCCGCAGTGGTAGCACTCCAGGTAGTTGTCGACGATCGACTTCCAGTTCGCAGGCGTATGGCTTACGAAACGCGCAGCCAATTGCAGGTCGTCGATGACGGTGCAAGCCTCGCGCATGCTCTTCTGCAGACCGGGCAGCTGGTCTTCCACCGGGCCTGCTTCATTGTCCATATTGATGAAGATGAAGCCTGCGTACTCTTCCACGCGTAGCTGGACGAGGCTGAAATCACCCTTGTCGAACGCTTCGACCTGGTCGCAGTTGCGCACATGGGTCAGGTCGCCATCGAGCTTGAAGGTCCAGGCATGGTACGGGCAGGCGATGACATTCTTGGCCTTACCGCTGCCCTCGAGCAGCTGGTGGCCACGATGCGGGCACACGTTGTAGAAGGCGCGCAGCACGCTGTCACGCCCACGGATGACGATGATGCTCTCGCCGATCACTTCACGGGTGATGTAGTCGTTGTTCTGGGCCACTTCGCTGCGATGGCCGACGCAGATCCAGCTCTTGGCGAAGATCTGCTCTTTCTCGTGCTCGAACACATCCCCGCTGGTGTAGAACGTGGCCGGAATGGTGAACGCCTTTTCGTGATCGCTGCAGAAATCAGCTGGCAGGCGTTGGAACTTGGTCATCTGTAATCTCCAGGCTGCGCATTGCGCATCTTGTAATCTTTAGTTAACAGTCACCCGACAGTTAACATTGCAGGCAAAAAAAACCTGCCGCGGCATCAACCGAGGGGTAGGCGACACCGCGCAGGCAAAATCACTGAGCCAATGCCGCCGCAGTTGCGGCTGGCTTGGCCACTTCGCCCAGGGTCGCAGGGCGCTCGTCCTGCGCCATGGCTGCAGCCTCTTCCTCGATGAGGTGGGCCGGCACCGAACCGTAATCCGCCAACATCCATTTGAAGAAGCCATACACCTTGATCAGCAGGATCACGGTGAACGGGATGGCCGTCAGCACCACTGCCGTCTTCATGGTCGACAGCGAGGCCTTGGCGAACAGCATGGCCAGTGGGACCAGGGTCAGGGTCACGCACCAGAACAGGCGGTGGGTGGGCGACGGGTCTTCGCCTTCCTGGAGGTTGCGGGTACTGGTTGCGGCCACGGCGTAGGCGGCAGCGTCCATGTGCGAAGCACAGAACACTGCCATGATGAACAGGTACACCGCCAGGAACACCTTGCCCCAGGGCAGGCCCAAGATCACCGCTTCAACAGCACTTTCGCCGCCGTGTTCGGTGAGGATCCGAGGCACGTCGATCGCGCCGGTGATGAACTGATGCATGCTGTAGCTTTCCAGCGCACCGAAGAAGAACCAGCAACCCACGCTGCCGCCCAGAATCAGCGCCAGCACCACTTCCTTGATCTGCCGGCCGCGCGACACGCGCGTCACGAACATCGCCACACCTGGTGCGTAGGAAATCCACCAGAGCCAATAGAACACCGTCCAGTTGCGGGTGAATTCGCCCTCGCCAGCGGGGTCAGTGAACAGGCTCATGTGCACGTAGTTCTGGATCATCAGGCCAATGCCATTGGCCGTGTTGTTGATGGTGAACTGGGTCGGGCCGACCAGCAGCACCACCGCGGCGAAGACTAGCGCACCGTAGCAGACGATCTTGCTGAGCTTCTGCAGGCCGCCATCGATGCCGATATAGGAGCTCAGCGAGAACAGCACTGCAATCACGCCGATCAGCATCACCTGGACGGTGAAGGTGTCGGGTGTACCAACCAGGCCCGACAGGCCACGGGTCAATGTCGAAGCGGTAAGCGCCAGGGAAACGGTGAGCGCGCCCATCATGGTCAACAGGAAGATCAAGTCCACGATCCGGCCCACAGGCCCGGTAGCCTTGAGCCCGGTGACGGCCTCGACAATCGACGCCAGATTCAGTCCACTCTTTTTACGCGCATGGAAGTGATAGGCCATGGCCAGCGACGCCAGGGCGTAGATCGACCAGGCGCTGATGCCCCAGTGGAAGAATGAATAGCCGACGCTGTACTCAAGTGCCTCGCGCGATTGCGGGGCAATGTTCAGGCCGGGGGTCTGGTAGTAGTAAGCCCACTCCATCACGCCCCAGTACAGGGTGGAAGACCCCATACCCGCGCAGATGAACATGAACACCCAGGTGGTGGTGGAGTATTCGGGCTTGCCCGAACCCAGGCGGATATTGCCGTACTTGCTGAAAGCCACCAGGAGCACCGCAAGGGTGCTGCCGAAGATGATCAGCTGCACGGCCGTGCCGAAGGATCGTGTGGCCCATTCAAAGAGTTGATTGGCAGCAACGCCGGCTTGCTCGGGGAAGGCGGCCAGGCCGACCACTGTCAGCAGCACGGCGACAAGGCTCATGGTGATGAGGAACACATCAACCTTTTTGTTGAGGTAGAACATCAGACGACTCCAGGACGTTTTTGTTTTTTTGTCACATCCAACGCAGGCTCGGGACGACGACGCTTTCCTTTACTTCGTAACCATTGGTTAACTGCAATCCCGTGGTTAACAGTCTGCTGACAATTTTGGGGTTTCGCAAGAGCCTTTCATCCTTGGTATGCCAAGGATGTGCGAGAAAGAGAGAGGAATAAGGTGGGGCTTGAGGGGTATGTTGCAGCTATCTGAATGCAAAAGCCGCGAAGTCACGCTGATATGGCCGGCAAACATCAATGTGCGCCGGCTGCTCCCGCCTTCACCCTGGCTGGGGCGCCATGGAAAACTCCAGCAGTCGGGTGCTGCATGCGACAGCTTCCTGCCTGTCGAACTCTTGATGTATCACGCCTTGTGCCAGCTCCTCCATTGCACCGTACATCGCTGCGAACATGAGCCGAGCGGGCATGCCCTGATCGTTCACATGGGCGGTGAATATCTCCAGGAATGCATCCACCATGAAATGCCGTATACGGATTTTGAGGTCGCTGTATTCCGGATAGGCGGCCAACGCCGCAATCACCCGCTCATAGACAGGGCCGCAATTGCAGGCACATTCGATGAATGCGTTTGCCACAACATGCGCGGTTTCGTGCAACGACAGTGCCTTTTCCCCAAGGCTGCCTCGCAGGCCGGCGACGAATCGCTTGTCGTACTGCTGGTAAAGCTCGACCAACAGCCCTTCACGCGTGGAAAAGTGCTCATACGTCACCGGCTTGCTCACGCCCGCCTGTTGGGCGAGCGTGATAAGCGTCAGGGCATCAGTGCCTTGATCCCTGACGATGCCCTCTGCGATCGCCAGTAACTGATCACGGCGATCAGCCTTGGACATCCGACTAGCCATTCACTCTCCTTGGTCAATCACTGCACCGACAGCGGCAGTCCGAATATGTGGTCAAACGCCCAGTTGTAGAGCACCTCAGCACGAAGGCATCGCACACAGAACGCCCCATAGGTCAGCCTGCGTTTCCAGCTTTGCATTTTCGTATTTTCCGTAATCGCTTGAAATCACTCTGTTGGGCAAAAGGCCCTGATCTGATTCAGGCGCACGAGGCGGACAGTACGTGCACATACCGGTACGCAGACGAAAAGGATTGAGGGACATGGCAATTGCGCATCTTGCTTCCTACGCGGGGAGGTAGAAATGACTTTTGATGGCCTACCATTGGTAGGAAACCTACCTCAACCCTCCGAACATGGAAAGCAAAACTGTCGCAGAACGGGTAGAGCCGGGGGGCTCCTCATTCTGCGACAGTCTTTGCCGACAGTTTTAAATCTTGAAAGTCGTGAAATTGGAATTAGAGAATTAAAGCTGTCGCAGAGCCTCCCGAATTTCGCGGTCTGCAGCCTAATGCGGAGGAAACGCAAAACTGTCGCGACTGCCTAAAACGCGGGCCCAGACGGAGATCCTATGGAATTAAAACTGTCGCAGCCAGAAATGACGGGGCTTCCAGGTACATTTGGTAGCTTGAACGGCTGGCGCCGCCAGTTGACCTGTGGTTATCAAACCTACGAGGGATGACTGTCGACCTGAAAACGCTTGGAAGCACTATTTCAATTATTCGTCGACGGCATGCCGGTGCTGCACTGGCGCCGGGATCACTTGCACCTGCCCATGCTCGACACCTCGCTCTACCATCAACTGACGAGACAGCTCACAGACGGGCCCACTTGGGCCCTGGAGCACCGAGACTTCTAGGCAATGACCCGCATCGAGATGCACGTGCAGCGTCGAGCGGGTTAGGTCATGGTGGGCATGTAAGGTCTGGTTCAGACGCTTGGGCAGCTCACGCGTGTTGTGGTCATACAGGTAGCTGACCACCGCCACGCACGGGGCATCTTCGGGCAAGGCCTCGGCCTCGCGTATGCCGCCGCGCAGCAAATCGCGAATTGCCTCCGAGCGCCCCTGATAGCCCTGCGTTTCCACCCGCCGATCGATGAGATCCAGCAGCTCTTCGTCCAGCGTGATGGTGATCCGTTGCATTTTGTAACTTCCAGTAAGATGATTTTACATAGACATCATACCCACCGCTCTTTAGCCTACGGCCTCCATTGAAGTGGGGGACGCAGTGTGAAGCAGCAGCCTGGCAAACGAAAGTCCGCCCTGTGGGGCATCCTTCTATTCGCGGCGAGCGCCTTCGCGCAGGCCGCTGACACCACGACGCCAGGGCCGACACTGGTGTATTCCTGGCCCGTTAACGCCGGTCCCCTCGACCCCCGCGGATATTCGCCGAATCAGATGTATGCGCAGGCCATGGTGTATGAGCCTCTAGTGCGCTACACCCATGCAGGCACCGTGGAGCCGTGGCTGGCTACAAGCTGGAAAGTCTCCGATGACGGCAGGACTTACACCTTCACCCTACGTGACGGGGTTCGCTTCAGCGACGGTACGCCGTTCGACGCCTCAGCGGCCAAAGCCAACCTGGATGCAGTCCTGGCCAACAGCCAACGCCACCGCTGGATGGAGCTGGTCACCACCCTCGACCATGTCGAGGCCCCCGATCGCCTTACCTTGCGCCTGGTGCTCAAACACCCTTATTACCCGACCCTCATGGAGCTGGCCCAAGTTCGCCCGCTGCGCTTCGGCGCCCCCGCTGCCAAGCCTGGTCAGCCCGTCGGTACCGGACCATGGATGCGCGCCGAGTCACGCCTGGGCGAATTCGACCGCTTCGTGCGCAACCCGCAATACTGGGGGCCGAAGCCAGCCTACGGCGAAGTCATGGTGAAGGTCATTCCCGATCCCAACAGCCGTGCTTTAGCCTTGCAGGCTGGAGAGGTCGAACTGATCCAGGGCGCCGCCGGGGAGATCACTGCCGGCACCTTCGTGCGCCTACGCGACCAAGGCTACGCCACTGCTCTGTCAGCACCACTGGCCACGCGCACCTTGGCCATGAACACCGGCCGTGGCGCCACCCGCGACCTGGCGGTGCGCCAGGCGATCAACGAGGCGGTGGACAAGCAGGCGATCATCGACAAGATACTCTACGGACTGGAACCACGGGCCGACACGCTGTTCGCCAGTAACATGCCATACGCCGACATCGGCCTGAAACCCTATCCGTATGATCCCGCTCAGGCAAAGCAAGCGCTGGAGTCCTCGGGCTGGACGCTCGCCCCCGGCGCCAGTGTGCGCAGCAAGGGCGGCGAGCCGCTGTCGATCGAACTGGTATTCCTCGGCACCAGTGCCCTGCAGAAAAGCCTGGCCGAAGTGCTCCAAGGCGAGCTGGCCAAGGTCGGCATCCACATCGAACTGCGCGCCGTAGAGGAAGGGGCCTTGGTGCGCCGGCAGCGCGACGGTGATTTCGGCATGATCTTCGCGGACACCTGGGGAGCGCCCTACGATCCCCACTCGTTCGTCAGCTCCATGCGCTATGCCGGCCACGCCGACTACATGGCCCAGCGCGGCCTTGCGATCAAGGATGAGCTCGATCAGCGAATAGGCCAGGTGCTGGCCAGCACCGATGAGCAGCAGCGAGCCGAACAGTACCGCTTTATCCTGACCACCTTGCACGAACAGGCGGTTTACCTGCCGATCTCGCACCTCACCGCCATCAGCGTGCGCCGTGATTCGGTAGGTCACGTCGAGTTCGGCAGCACGTTGTTCGATGTACCGTTCGAGGCCATGACGCCGAAGCAGGAACAATGACATGTTGCGCTACATTCTGCTGCGCCTGGTGTTGCTTGTTCCGGTGATGTTCGGCGTGTCGCTGCTGGTATTCGTGCTGCTGCACCTGGGCAGCACCGATCCTGCGCTGGATTACCTACGCCTATCGCACATCCCGCCGACCGATGCGGCCATCGCCGAAGTCCGCCACGCTCTTGGCCTGGATCGCCCCTTGTATGCGCAGTATCTGACCTGGCTGTGGAAGGCGCTGCACCTGGACTTCGGCATCTCGTATCTGACCGGTCGCCCGGTGCTGGACGACCTGCTGTATTACCTGCCGGCCACCTTGCAACTGGGCGGCCTGGCCCTGGCCTGCACGCTTTTGCTGTCGATCCCGCTTGGGCTCATGGCCGCCCGCTGGCAAGGCCGCTGGCCCGACCATGCCGTACGGGCAGTCACCTTTCTGGGCGTGTCGATGCCCAATTTCTGGCTGGCGTTCCTGCTGATCGCGCTGTTCTCGCTGTGGCTGGGCTGGCTGCCACCGCTGGGCCGAGGCACGGCCGGGCACCTGGTGATGCCGGTGCTGGCCATTGCGCTGATGTCGATGTCGATCAACGCCCGCCTGCTACGCGCCAGCCTGCTCGAAGCCAGCGGCCAACGCCATGTCACCTACGCTCGCGCCCGCGGCCTGCCCGAGCGCCAGGTGTGGCGTGACCACGTCCTGCGCAACGCCTGGCTGCCGTTCGTCACAGCCACCGGCATGCACGTGGGCGAACTGATCGGTGGTGCACTGGTGATCGAGACCATCTTCGCCTGGCCCGGCGTGGGGCGCTTTGCCGTCTCGGCGGTGCTCAACCGCGACTTCCCGGTGATGCAGTGTTTCACCCTGCTGCTCACCGGTCTGCTGATGGTCTGCAACCTGGTGGTGGACGTGTGCTACGCCTGGCTCGACCCGCGTAGCCGTCTGGAGGGAGCAAGCGCATGAGCGTTCTTTCAAATATTCGTCGACCGGCACTGGCCAGCTCCACCGGCATGGTCCTCGGTCTGGTCTTGGTTGGCCTGCTGGTTGTGCTGGCAGTTTTCGGCCAGTGGCTTGCACCGCACGACCCCGACTTGGTCGATCTCGGCCAGCGCCTACTGCCGCCCGACGCCAGCCACTGGCTGGGTACCGATCACTTAGGCCGCGACCTGCTGTCACGCCTGATCGTCGGCACCCGTCTGTCGCTGGGCAGCGTGATGCTGACCTTAGCGCTGGTACTCGCCCTCGGGCTGGCCGTGGGTGGCCTCGCGGGCTTCATCGGTGGACGTACCGACCTGCTGCTGATGCGCCTGTGCGACATGTTCATGACCTTCCCGACCTTGGTGTTGGCGTTCTTCTTCGTCACCCTGCTGGGCACTGGACTGACCAACGTGATCATCGCCATCGCCTTGTCTCATTGGGCCTGGTATGCACGTATGGTGCGCGGCATGGTGATTGCCCAGCGTGGTCGCGAATACGTGCTGGCCTCTCGCCTGGCCGGTGCCTCGCGCTGGGCTCGTCTACGTCAGCACGTGCTGCCGAACATCGCCGGCCCTCTGCTGGTGCTCGCAACCATGGATATAGGCCACATGATGCTGCACGTCTCGGGCCTGTCCTTCCTTGGCCTGGGGGTGACACCGCCGACCGCCGAATGGGGCGTGATGATCAACGATGCCAAGGAATTCATCTGGACCCATCCGCAACTGCTGCTGTTGCCGGGCCTGATGATCTTCTTCTCGGTGATGGCCTTCAACCTGCTGGGCGATGCCCTGCGCGATCGCCTCGACCCGACCCGGGAGCACCACTAGATGACCCCATCCACCTTGGAAGTCCGTGACCTGCACATCGAAACACAGGCTGGCACGCTGGTGCAGGGTGTCGACCTACAACTTCATCGCGGTGAAGTCTGCGCCCTGGTCGGAGCCAGTGGTTCGGGCAAGTCCCTGAGCTGCCTGGGCATGCTCGACCTGTTGCCGGCCGGCCTTGTTCGCACAAAGGGTCAGTTGCTCCTTGATGGCCAACCCTTGAGCGCTGCCCAGGTGCGGGGCCGCCTGGCCAGCTTGGTGCTGCAAAACCCACGCAGTGCGTTCAACCCGGTACGCAACATGGCCAGCCATGGGCTGGAGACTCTTCGCCAGCGCGGCACTACCGGTGCCGCCGCCCGTGAGCGGATGGTCCACTGCCTAGCCGCCGTGGGTCTCGCCGATCACACCCGCGTGTTGCAGTCGTTCGCCTTTCAGCTCAGCGGCGGCATGCTGCAGCGCATGATGATCGCCCTGGCGCTAATGGCCGAGACACCGTTTCTACTGGCGGACGAGCCCACTAGCGACCTCGACGCCGTGAGCCAGGCGCGCTTTCTCGACGTGCTGATGGATCTGGTCGAACGGCACGGACTCGGCGTGTTGCTGGTGACCCATGATATGGGCGTGGTGGCGCGCTGCGCCGATCAGGTAACGGTAATGGACGCTGGCCACATCGTCGAGCGTCAGCCCGTGCAAGCACTGTTTGCCAGCCCTGCCAGTGACACCGCGCGTACGCTGCTTGAAGCCCACCAAATCCTCTGCGGGAGCCAACCATGAGCCTGCTGCACGTCCACCAACTGAGCCACCGCTACCGCACGGGCGGACTGGTGCACAAACGTGGCTGGTTGCAAGTCCTCGACGGCATAAACCTAGAGCTACAAGCCGGCCAATCAATCGGCTTGCTGGGCAGCAGCGGCAGCGGCAAAAGCACCCTCGCTCGCCTGTTGCTCGGGCTGGAAACACCGAGCCAGGGGCAGGTCACCTTCGCAGGAGAAGCCGTCAGCCAACTGCGCGGCGAACCGGCGCGGGCCTTCCAGCGCAATGTGCAGCTGGTGTTCCAGGACGCGCCCGGCGCCTTCAACCCGCAGCGCAGCATCGGCTGGAGCATTGCCGAACCGTTGCGTCACCTGAGCGATCTGGATGAGGCGGCCCGCCGCACGCGGGCCGTTGAGTTGTTGGAGCAGATGGGACTGCGCGCCGAGCATGCCGAACGCCTGCCGCAGCAACTCAGCGGTGGCCAATTACAACGGGCCAACATCGCCCGGGCGCTGGCGATCTCACCAAAGCTGGTGGTACTCGATGAAGCGCTGTCGAACCTGGACCGAGTACTGCAACTACAGCTGCTCCAGCGCCTCGACGCACTGCGTCGCGACAAGGGCACTGCCTTCCTGCTGATCACCCATGACCTCAGCCTGGTGCGTTACTTCTGCCAGCGGGTTGTGGTGCTCGACGCAGGGCGCATCGTCGAGGACCGTGTAGTGGACGGTGACCTGTCATTCGACCACCCCATAGGCCAACAGCTGCAGGCCGCCGTGCTGCCTGAGCGCCCGATCAAGACCAACGCTCAGGTCAGCAGGTCACTCGCTTAGCGGGATCGAAGACTGAGACAACCTACGCGGCCAGGGCCTTGCACGCTAGCAACTTCCCCTACCTTAGTCTGATGGTCTACCATGCCGCCCGCCGGTTTCCACCTCGGAATTAATAGGGAATTCGTGGCTCACCCCTTGTGAGCCAAACGGAACTGCCCCCGCAACTGTAGGTGCCGAGCCTACTCCTGCACGCCACTGGACACGATCCGGGAAGGTTGGAGTTAGGCCATGACGCACCAGTCAGGAGACCTGCCGGCAAACAATAACCAACCGGCGGGGTGTCCGGGATGGACATCCTTACCCTGAATAGGGTGCTGTCTCGTGCATGCACGAGGCAAGGCGATGCCTGTCCGTGCGTCTATCCTGCGCACCGTTCGATAGGAGATCGCCCATGTTGCCCCGCTTCGCCGTCCTGTTCGCTGCATTGAGCCTGTCCGGGCTCGCCCAGGCTGCCGCTACTCACTACCCACTGACGATCGACAACTGTGGTGTGCCGCAGACCTTTGCACAGACTCCGGAGCGCGCCGTCACGATCGGTCAGGCCGGTACCGAAATGCTCTACGCCCTGGGTCTGGGCAGTAAGGTTGCGGGCACTTCGCTGTGGTTCAACAACGTGCTGCCCGAGTTCAAGGCACAGAACGACAAGGTCGAGCGTCTCGCCGACAACGATCCAAGTTTCGAGGCAGTGGTCAACAAGCGCCCGCAGCTGGTGACTGTGCAATTCGAGTGGATGGTAGGGCCCCAAGGCGTGGTGGGTACCCGTGAACAGTTCAATGAGTTGAAGATCCCGACTTATCTGCTGCCATCGGACTGTGAAGGCAAGGACAACTTGGTCGGTGCCGACGGCACCCGCATCCAGCCGTTCCGCATCGACACCATCTACAAGAGCGTGAGCCAGCTGGCTGAAATCTTTGACGCACAGGACCAAGGTGCTGCGCTGAATGCAGACCTCAAAGGTCGCCTGGATCGTTCCAAGCAGCAACTCGCTGGCAAGGACTTGTCGAAGACTTCCGCGCTGTTCTGGTTCTCCAGCGCCGACCTCGATATCGACCCCTACGTCGCCGGCCGCCAGGGTGTAGCTGACTTCATGCTACAGACCCTCGGTGTACGCAACGTCGTCGAGTCCAACGAGGAGTGGCCGACTGTAGGCTGGGAAACGCTGGCCAAGGCCAATCCGACTTGGATCATCATCGCCCGCATGGACCGACGTCGTTTCCCTGCCGATGATTACCAGAAGAAGCTGGAGTTCCTGCGCAACGACCCTGTGACCAAGCACATGGAAGCCGTGAAACAGGGGCGCATCATCATCCTCGATGCCGACGCCATGCAGGCGGGCATCCGACTGTTCCGTGGGCTTGAAACGCTTTCTACCGCTTTCGCGACCGGTAAAGCGCCTCAATAAAGTCCCCCCGATAGCCTGATCTACCCGTGCCTGATCGAGTCAACAACCTCGATCGGGCTTTCAGGCTGAACACGATGAGCCACGCACAGAGGTGTTGTGGCTGCACAGATTTCTGGAATATCTCCATGTTCATGCGTTCTCTTGCACTGCTGCTCGCCAGCGTTATTGCCGCACCGGCGGTATTCGCCGAAGTCCACGAAGTCAAGATGCTCAACCGTGGGGCCGATGGCGCCATGGTCTACGAGCCTGATCACCTGCGTATCGCCCCGGGCGATACCGTTCGCTTCGTGCCGACCCAGAGCAGCCACAACGCAGCCAGCATTCCCGCTCTGCTCCCCGCCAAAGCCGAGCCGTTCAAAAGCAAGCTCAGCCAACCGTTCGAGCAGACCTTCAGCGTACCCGGTCTCTACGGCATCCAGTGCATTCCCCACTTGGCGATGGGCATGGTCATGCTGATCCAGGTGGGTGATTCGGGTGCAGAAAAGCCGCTGCTGCCCGACAACCTCCCAGCCCGTGCAAAAGCACGTTTCACCGCGCAACTGGAAAAGCTTGAGGCCAGCCAATGAGCCGCGTTAATCACGCTGTCTGGGTGTTTCCGCTGCTCAGCGTAAGCCCTTTGGCCTTCGCAGATTCGGCCCAGTCACAGTCCAATGGCTTCATCGAGGACAGCAGCTGGAGCATCCTCAACCGAACCGTTTATGACCAGCGCGACTACAAGCACGGAGCACGCAATAGCGGTGCCCGTAACGCGTACAAACCGCGCAGTGAGCGTAACGGCCTGGCCGAAGAATGGGCCTACGGCTTGATGGGGACTTTCTCGTCGGGCTTCACTCAAGGCCTAATTGGTGTTGGTGTCGATGCCCACGCCTACCTCGGTGTGCAACTCGACAGCGGTGGTGGCCGTGCCGGCAAGGCCCGACTCCTGGGTGTCGACAACGAGGGGCATCCAAAGAATGAGTACAGCCGTGGCGGTGCCGCAATCAAGATGCGAGTGTCCAACACAGTACTGTCCTATGGCGAGCAGCGTGTGAAGACCCCGGTGTTCAGTTCTTCCGACAGCCGCCTGCTGCCCGAGACCGCCACCGGCTTCTTCCTCACCAGCAGCGAGATCGACACCCTCAAATTCGTAGCCGGTCACTTCAACGAAAGCACCGACCGCAATGCATCGAGCCACGACCAGGGCTTCGTGGTGAACTACTCCAATGGCCGACAAGGCAACACTTTCGATCTGGCCGGCATAGTCTGGAACCCTGGTGCCGCTTTCAGCGGCAGCCTGTACACCTCGCGCTATGAGGACAGTTGGAACCAGAGCTACCTGGGCAGCACCATCACCCATGCCCTCGACGACCGCCGCAGTCTGAGCCTGGACCTCAACCTCTACCGCACCACGGACACCGGCAAGGCGCTGTCCGGTCGTATCGACAATACCACCTGGAGCCTGGTGGGCCGCTATGCCCAAGGCCCCCACGCATTCAGCCTTGGATGGCAGCAGGTGGATGGCAATACACCCTTCGATTACGTGACCCGTGGTGCGATTTTCATCGCCAACGCCGTGCAGATGTCCGACTTCAACGCCCCCAACGAGAAGTCATGGCAGGCGCGCTATGACCTGAACATGGGTGCCTATGGGGTTCCCGGCCTGAACCTGACAGCGCTGTATGTACGCGGCTTCGATATCGACGGTACGCATGTCGACCCCAATGGTGGATACGCATACCTGGGCTACGGGAAGGACGGTAAGCACTGGGAACGTGATCTGGAGGCTCGCTACGTAGTGCAGAGCGGCAAGGCCAAGGGAACGACCTTCTCACTGCGACACAACGTCCACCGCGGCGATACCGCTCAAGCAGAGTTGGATGGCGACCAGATCCGCTTTGCAGTGGAGTATCCGTTGACGGGTGGCTTCTAACTTACCCAGCGGTCGCGAGGTGGGTGGCTCGCAATGCGAACCGCCCACCACTCACCCAGAGGCAGTCAGTTTGACTCGCCACATGCCGTAATGGCTCAGGTGCAACTGCGCCAGCGGTTGCACATCGATGCGATGAAACGCGGCCAAGGGACTCTGCAGCACGTGCATCATCGCCGCCCGGACAATCATCGGGTGGGTCACCGCAAGCCAATGCCCTGGCTCATTGAAGCCATCCAGCCAACCGGCCACCCGCCGGCAGACGTCGGCAACCGACTCGCCGCCGTGGGGGGCGGACTCAGGATCGCTCAACCAGGCCTGCAAAAGATCCGGTTCCTCTCGCTGCAGCACTTTCAACGAGAGGCCTTCCCAGCGGCCGACATCACAGTCGCGCAGTGCGGGCTCGACGGTCGCTTGCGACCCCAACAGGCTTGCCGTCTGAGTGGCGCGCAATTCTGGGCCCCTCAGAACGCTTGTGTCCTTGGCCAAGGCCAGGGGCTCAATTGCTGCCGCCAACACGCCATCAGCCTCGGCATGGAACCGACCCAACCGCTGCGCTTCGGTCGCTGCATGGCTGATCAGCGTGAGGGATATGGCCTTCATGGTCGAACCTTCATGAGCGGAAATCTCGACAAGGTGTATCATTTTGTTACGAATTGGGAAGCCGGTGAAAACCCGGTGCGGTCGCGCCACTGTAATCGACTTCGAGAGCCAGACCCCAATGTCGTCAACAATCACAACATCCTGACCGAACGCGTCATTCTCCAGGAGCTTCGCATGTCCACCACCGTTGCCACTTCCCCTGACAGCGACCTGTCGCTGCCTTCGCTCCCACTGAGCGAAATCCTCCCTTGGGCGATCTTCGCTGGCTTGCTTCTGCTGCTGGCCATCTACTTCGTCGGTGCTGAACAAGGTGCCACGGCGCTGATCTCGGGTGCCTATGTCCATGAGTTCGTGCATGACGGCCGCCACCTGCTGGGCTTCCCCTGCCACTGACCGAGGAATGTGACATGACAGGCAATCTCCTGCTGCGCGGCATGCTTGCCGGGCTGTTGGCGGGCATCCTCGCCTTTGGTTTCGCCAAAGTGTTCGGCGAGCCTTCTGTAGACCAGGCCATCGCTTTCGAGGAAACCCTGGCGCACAGCCATGACCACGGTGACGGCGCCGCTGACGAAGAAGAGGAACTGGTCAGCTGTGAAGTGCAGAGCACTGTCGGCCTGTTCACCGGCGTCGTGATCTACAGCGTGTCCATCGGCGGCATCTTTGCCTTGGTGTTCGCCTTCGCCATGGGGCGCATGGGCAGCCTGAAGGTCGGTCCCCGTGGCTTGGCTGCGATCCTCGCGGTGCTGGCATTCATCAGCGTCATCCTGGTGCCAGGACTCAAGTACCCGGCCAACCCGCCGTCCGTGGGTGATCCCGAGACCATCGGCCAACGTACCAAACTGTTCTTCCTGATGATGGTCGTATCGATCGCCGCGCTGGTGGTGGCAGTCAACCTGTTCCGTAAACTGCTGGCTCGGCACGGCGGCTGGGCCGCAGCGGTAGCGGCCATCGTGCTGTACGTGGTGATCATGGCGGTAGCCGGCAAGCTGTTCCCGGCCATCAACGAGGTACCAAAAGAGTTCTCCGCCTCGTTGCTGTGGAATTTCCGTATCGCCTCGCTCGGCATCCACGTGGTGCTGTGGGCAGTCCTGGGTCTCGTGTTCGGTTGGCTCGCCCAAGGGCCTGTCCTGGCGCCTCGCAACCGACATAACGCCAGATTGCAGTCCTGATGGGTAGCTCCTTGGGATAAACGAAAGACGCCTGGCGTAACCACCAGGCGTCTTTTTTATTCAGGGTCCAAACTCAAACCAAGCTATGTTCAGCAAGGTTGCAATATTGCCCTTTGAAGTACAGCAATGGCTGCGTTGCAGCAGCTTCTTGCAGGTTTAACGCCTTTACTTCGCCGATCACAATCAGGTGATCGCCCGCGACATGCTCAGCATGAATTTCGCAGTCAAACCAGTGCAGGCTCCCGGCGATGATCGGATTGCCCAGTGGCGACTCCTGCCATTCGACACCGTGCCACTTGTCCGTACCTCGCCGAGCGAACTGATTGGAAATCCCGACCTGCTCACCTGACAAGATGTTGACCGCGAACCGACCGGCCTGGCGTATCTTAGGATAGCTGGCCGAACTGGCCATTACGCTGAACGACACCAGCGGCGGGCTCATCGACACGCTGTAGAACGACTGGCAGGTAAAGCCAATCGGCTCGTCATCCGTGTGCGATGTGATCACCGTGATACCGGAGGCGTAGTGCCCGAGCGCTTGGCGAAAGCGCGACGGCTCGATAGCTGTACTGGGAACTGACATGGTAGGTCCTGAGTATTGGATGCCGGTCGGAAGTGTTGAGGAAGACCTGCGGTAACCATCCTGGCAAACCACTTCCGATTTCGGCTCAGTACTAGTTCGAGAGCTCTTTTCGTACGATTTCAGCACCGGCGCTCAGCGCCTGAAGCTTGCCCCGCGCCACTCGACGAGGCAAAGGCGCCATGCCGCAGTTGGTGCAAGGCAAAAGCTTGTCGGCGTCGACGAACTGAAGGGCCTTACGCAGGGTGTTGGCCACTTCTTCGGGCGTTTCAATGGCATGGTTGGCCACATCGATAGCACCCACCATCACTTTCTTGCCGCGGATGAGCTCGATCAGGTCCATCGGCACGTGTGAGTTGTGGCACTCCAGCGAGACGATGTCGATGCTGGACTTCTGCAGCTTGGGGAAAGCCTCTTCATATTGGCGCCATTCCGACCCCAGAGTCTTTTTCCAGTCGGTGTTGGCTTTGATGCCGTAGCCGTAGCAGATGTGCACGGCAGTTTCGCACTTGAGACCTTCGATGGCCCGCTCCAGGGTGGCGACACCCCACTCGTTCACTTCGTCGAAGAACACGTTGAACGCGGGTTCGTCGAACTGAATGATGTCTACACCGGCAGCCTCAAGCTCGCGAGCTTCCTCGTTGAGAATCTTGGCAAATTCCCAGGCCAGCTTTTCGCGGCTTTTGTAGTGCGCGTCATACAGCGTATCGATCATGGTCATGGGGCCTGGCAGCGCCCATTTAATGGGTTGCGAGGTTTGCTGACGCAGGAACTTTGCGTCTTCCACGAATACCGGCTGGCGGCGCGCAACGGCACCCACGACAGTAGGCACGCTGGCATCGTAGCGATCACGAATCCGGACGGTCTCGCGCTTCTCGAAATCGACGCCGTCGAGGTGTTCAATGAAGGTGGTCACGAAGTGCTGACGGGTTTGTTCACCATCACTGACGATATCAATGCCAGCCAGTTGCTGCTCATGCAGCGACAAGCGCAAAGCGTCTTGTTTGCCCTCAACCAGTTCATCACCTTCCAATTTCCAAGGTGACCAAAGCGTCTCAGGTTGTGCGAGCCAAGAAGGTTTAGGCAGGCTGCCAGCGGTTGAAGTGGGCAACAACTTTTTCATAATGGAAGACCTTGTACTTTAGATTATTCAGGCAGCGTAGCCGGCGGACCACTCTTCAAGCACTGCTTGATAGGGCTTGATGAACTGTTCTTCAGCAAACTTTCCTTGCTCAATAGCCAGCCGGCCACGTTCTTCCCGGTCGTAGACGATACGAGTCAGCGAATAATCCTGATGCTGCAAGCTGGGTTGGTAGGACTTTCCGGCTGCCGAGTTGGCATTGTAGATTTCAGGCCGGTAAATCTTCTGGAAGGTGTCCATGGTGCTGATCGTGCTGATCAACTCCAGGTTAGTGTAATCACCGAGCAGGTCGCCTGCGAAGTAGAACGCCAATGGCGCAACGCTGTTTGGCGGCATGAAGTAACGAACCTTCAAACCCATCTTCTGGAAATACTCATCGGTCAGTGAATACTCATCCTGCAGGTATTCAACGCCCAGAACCGGATGCTGATTCTCAGTCCGATGGTAGGTCTTGCTGCTGGAAACGCTCAGGCAGATCACGGGCGCCTTCTTGAAGTGCTGCTGATAGGCGCTGGAGCTCACGAAGGCCTTGAACAGCTTGCCATGCAGGACCCCGAAGTCATCCGGCGTGCTGAATTTTGGCTGATCCTTGTTGTGGCCCAGCAGCAACACGCTAAAGTCGTAATCTCGCACGTAAGACGAGAAATTATTACCCACCATGCCATCGATACGTTCGTTGGTCTGACGATCAACGACTGTCGTTTTCAGAATTTCAATCAATGGAAGAGCGTGCGAATTGCGCTCGCCATCGACATTCATCTCAACGGAAATGATTTCAAGCTCGACAGCGTATCGGTCGCCCTTTGGGTTATCCCAGTGCGCCAAAGCGTTGAAGCGATTATCGATCATCTTCAACGTATTGCGCAGGTTCTCTTGGCGACTGTTGCCCCGCGCCAGATTGGCGAAATTGGTAGTGATACGCGTATTGTCCGACGGCTGATAGTTCTCATCGAAACAAATGCTTTTGATGGCAAATGCAAACTCATTGCTCATATCGGCCTGACACCCTAAGTTCGTGATAAGTTTCAGTGCACCTAAGATTACTAGCTGACTGCTAATTAGCTTTGCACTATCTTTAATTGATAGGCATTTTAAAGGTGGTACTGAGCGGTGGCTAATGAATTGATCTCAAAAAAACTTTAGTCACATTCATGCTGTAGGCCACATCTGGCGAAAAAATCTGATAACCGCGAGGGGGACCGCTGAGGGATGACCACAAGTACGCAGACGAAACGTCTTTCGTTCAGCGCCTGCAAATCAGTGGGCATCGTTGCCACGGCCACTTGGCGCGTAGAGCAACGACAGCGATGAAAACCGATCGTCAAATGCTCAGATCAGCGAGGGGGAAGATCGCCAGCGCTCTGTTTGCGCTGGAGGTACACGTCCTGGCGCATCAGTGTGTCCGTGTTGCGCTCATACACGTAGGTATGACCCTCGATGGTCACTCGCCCATATCGCCGAGCAATGCTGTAGCGGGAGCTTTTAACCTGCTGAATGATTTCCGGCGGCTGATCGGGTGGCAAATCCATCTCGACTACTCAGAATATTCTTGACGGTACAACCTGGGCTCAGGCGTTGCTTTGTTCATCCTCTTCATCGCCGTAGTACTTCACGCCAATACGGATGATGTCTCTGCCTTGAGCCTTGCGGTGGTGGTTGGTATCTCGCAGCGAGTAGATACAACCACAGTACTCCTGCTGATAGAAGCGCTCACGCTTGCTGATCTCGACCATACGCGCCGCACCGCCTGCCTTGCGCCAGTTGTAGTCCCAATAGCTGATTCCGGGGTACTTGGCCGCAGAGCGATGACCACACCCGTTGATCTGCTGCATGTCCTTCCAGCGAGAGATACCCAGCGAGCTGCTGATCACTGAAAACCCATGCTCGTAGGCGTACAGGGCTGTGCGTTCGAAGCGCATGTCGAAGCACATCGTGCAGCGCTCACCACGCTCAGGCGCCTGTTCCATCCCTTTGGCGCGGGCGAACCAGTTGTCAGTGTCATAGTCAGCGTCGACGAAGGGGACGTTGTGCTGTTCGGCGAAGCGGATGTTCTCCTCCTTGCGCAGCAGGTACTCCCGCTCGGGATGGATGTTGGGGTTGTAGAAGAAAATGGTGTAGTCGATTCCAGAAGCCGTGATGGCTTCCATGACCTCGCCAGAACAAGGCGCGCAGCACGAATGCAGCAGGAGCCGATCGGCGCCATCAGGCAGATTCAGTTTTGGTCGATCGATGATGCTCACAGCCGCTCCTCGCCAATTCGGGCGTGACCGATGCACGAGTTTTCGAGGTTGAGTTTCAGTGCCAAGGTGCGCTGTCCCGTTACAGAAAATTCAGTAAGGGGGATTGTCACGGATCAGCAGGCCATGAGACAAACTCATTTTTTTTGCGACCAAATGTAGTTTTTCTCATGATCGATTTGAGGCACTTACGCACCATTCATGCCCTGCGCGAAACGGACAGCTTGCACGAAGCTGCCGAGCGCCTGTGCCTGACACAGTCGGCGTTGTCGCATCAGTTCCGAGAGCTGGAGGACCGCATCGGCATGCCGCTGTTTGTGCGTAAATCGAAGCCTGTGCGCTTCACCAGCGCCGGTCTTAAGTTGCTGCACCTGGCCGAGCAAGTGCTGCCGATGATTCGAACCACGGAGCGCGACCTGGGCAAACTCGCCAGTGGCAGCGCCGGTCGGCTGCACATCGCGATCGAATGCCACAGCTGCTACCAGTGGCTGATGCCGTCGGTGGACGAATTCCGCGGCGCTTGGCCGGAGGTTGAGCTGGACCTGGCGTCGGGGTTTGCATTCGCACCCTTGCCGGCGCTGGAGCGTGGGGACCTTGATCTGGTGGTGACCTCCGACCCTGTGAATCTGCCAGGAATCACCTACGTACCACTTTTCGGATACGAGGCAATGCTGGCCGTCGATAACCATCACGCCTTGTGCGAGAAACCGTATCTAGTACCTCAAGACATCGCTGGCGAGACCTTGATAACTTATCCGATCGAGCGAGATCGCCTTGATATCTTCACTAAGTTCCTTGATCCGGCCGAGATCGAACCTGCTCAGGTACGTACTTCCGAACTGACCGTAATGATGATGCAACTGGTGGCCAGCGGTCGTGGCGTATGCTGCCTGCCAAACTGGGCCGTGCATGAATACAGCTCGCGAGGCTACGTGACAGCCAAGCGGCTAGGGGAAAAAGGCCTTCAGGCCAAACTGTTCGCGGCGATTCGCAGCGATATGCTAGAAGCCCCGTATGTCACCGACTTCCTTCTCACAGCAAAGGATACTTCGTTTACTACCTTAGAGGGCGTCAATGCGGTTTAGGGGCTTATGTTTCAAGAAGACAGACGGCAATGAATTGGGCATGCTGTGGTTACACAGCATCATCCCCTGTCATTGAAGAAATCATCTTTCGTTATCAAGCCGAAATCTTCATCCGGCATACCACCGCTCTCGTCGAAAAGCCCTTGAATACGCCGCTCTTGCTTGAGGCCAGCAACAGCTTGGAAAAAGCAGCCCTCACACAGGTGTATCTCCCACCGCTCACCGTCATGGGGTGATCGAGGAACCAGGTAAAAGTGCCTTTCGATGAAGGAGCGGAGAGACTCGTGCGGTTGGATGGTGATCAGCAAGGTGAGCACCCAAGATTTTCAAGGCGCCAGTGAGGCAGGAGAGAAGGACCGTCGCTTGGAACCCTCAGGGGCTCCAAGCGAGACCGACTTTAATATTCAGAGACCGACTTTAATATCTACGACCACAGAAATCGCGCACCAATGACTGGACTTACTCCACAGTCACCGACTTGGCCAGGTTACGTGGCTGGTCGACGTCAGTTCCTTTGAGCACGGCGACGTAGTACGACAGCAGCTGCAGCGGAATGGTGTAGAGAATCGGAGCCAGGGCATCGGAGATATGCGGCACCTTGACCACGTGGGTGCCTTCGCCGTTGCTCATGCCGGCCTGCTCGTCGGCAAACACCACCAGCTGACCGCCGCGTGCGCGCACTTCCTGCAGGTTCGACTTGAGCTTCTCCAGCAGCTCGTTATTCGGCGCCACGGTGACCACCGGCATGTCGTTATCCACCAGCGCCAACGGGCCGTGCTTGAGCTCACCGGCCGGGTAGGCTTCGGCGTGGATATACGAGATTTCCTTGAGCTTGAGCGCACCTTCCATCGCCACCGGGTACTGGGCACCACGGCCGAGGAACAGGGTGTGGTGCTTGTCGGCGAACAGCTCGGCGATCTTCTCGACGGTGGCGTCCATCGCCAGCGCCTCACCCAAGCGAGCCGGCAGGCGACGCAGTTCATCGACCAGCTCTGCTTCCACACCTGCTTCGAGGGTGCCACGCACTTGGCCCAGGGCCAGGGTCAGCAGCATCAGCGAGACCAGCTGGGTGGTGAACGCCTTGGTCGAGGCCACGCCGATCTCTGGGCCGGCCAGGGTCAGCAGGGTGAGGTCGGATTCCCGGACCAGCGAGCTGATGCCGACGTTGCAGATCGCCAGGCTGCCGAGAAAGCCCAGTTCCTTGGCATTGCGCAGGGCGGCCAGGGTGTCGGCGGTTTCGCCGGACTGGGAGATCGACACGAACAGGGTATCAGGCTGTACCACCACCTTGCGGTAGCGGAATTCGCTGGCCACTTCGACCTGGCAAGGAATGCCCGCCAGGCTTTCCAGCCAGTAACGGGCGACCATGCCGGCGTGGTAGCTGGTGCCGCAGGCGACGATCTGCACGTTGCGTACCTTGGCGAACAGCTCGGCAGCCTGTGGACCGAAGGCCTGGACCAGCACGTGGTCATTGCCCAGGCGACCTTCCAAGGTGCGCTGGACAACAGCAGGCTGCTCATGGATTTCCTTGAGCATGAAGTGGCGATAGGCGCCCTTGTCGGCGGCTTCGGCGCCTTCGTGGTACTGCACTGTTTCGCGCTGGACGGCATTGCCGGCCTGGTCCCAGATCGTCACCTGGTCGCGGCGAATCTCGGCGATATCGCCCTCCTCCAGGTACATGAAGCGGTCAGTGACCTGGCGCAGGGCCAACTGGTCGGATGCCAGGAAGTTCTCGCCATGACCCAGACCAATCACCAGCGGGCTGCCACTGCGCGCAGCAACCAGGCGATCAGGTTGTTTCACGCTGATCAGCGCCAGGCCATAAGCGCCGTGCAGGCGCTTGATCGCGGCCTTGAGCGCGTCGGCCAGGTCCGGGATGGTCTTGAGGGTGTGGTGGATCAGGTGAACGATGACCTCGGTGTCGGTTTGCGAAGCGAACACGTAACCCAGGCCCTTGAGCTCCTCACGCAGCTCTTCGTGGTTTTCGATGATGCCGTTATGCACCACCGCCACTTCGTTGCCGGAGAAATGCGGGTGGGCATTGCCTTCGGTTGGTGCTCCATGGGTGGCCCAACGGGTGTGGGCGATGCCCAGCTGACCGATCAGAGGCTGAGCGGAATTGGCAGCTTCAAGCTCCGCAACCTTGCCGATGCGGCGCAGACGCTGCAGCTCGCCTTGCTGGGTATAGACAGCCAGGCCTGCGCTGTCATAGCCACGGTATTCAAGACGCTTGAGGCCTTCGATGAGGATGGCGGTGATATTGCGCTCGGCTACCGCACCAACGATTCCACACATGGTTATTTCTCCTGGCTGATCGCGGCGCAAATCAGATTGATGCCGCGGGCTTGAATGTGTTCGCGTGCCGCTGCGGGCAGGCGTTCGTCTGTAATAAGGGTGTGCACGCTGCCCCAGGGCAGCTCGAGGTTGGGGATCTTGCGCCCAACCTTATCGGACTCGACCATCACGATCACCTCACGGGCCACCTCGGCCATGACCCGGCTCAGGCCGAGCAGTTCATTGAAGGTGGTCGTGCCGCGGCTGAGGTCGATGCCATCGGCGCCGATGAACAGCTGGTCGAAATCGTAGGAGCGTAGTACCTGCTCAGCCACCTGGCCCTGGAATGACTCGGAGTGCGGATCCCAGGTGCCGCCGGTCATCAGCAGCACGGGCTCGTGTTCCAGTTCGCTGATGGCGCGGGCTACGTTCAGCGAGTTGGTCATCACCACCAGGCCCGGCTGGCGGCCCAGTTCAGGGATCATGGCAGCAGTCGTGCTGCCGCTGTCGATGATGATCCGCGCGTGCTCGCGGATGCGCCCGACGGCAGCCCGGGCAATGGCCTTCTTGTAGGCAGACACGGGCTGGGCCGACTCACCGAGCATCTCTTGCGGTACGGGTACCGCGCCGCCGTAGCGGCGCAGTAGCAGGCCGTTGGCTTCGAGTGCCGCCAGATCCTTGCGAATAGTGACTTCCGACGTTTCGAAGCGCTTGGCCAAGGCATCCACACTTACCTCGCCTTGCTCGCTCAGCAGGGCCAGGATGTTGTGGCGGCGTTGGGGAGTGTTGCGTTTCGACATGGGCGCTTAAGTTTCGTTTCGAAAGATAATGGTTGCAATCAAAACCTAAGATGGAGGTTTCGTCAAGTTGGCAATGACCTGTGGATAATGTTTGCCTGCTCTGGCCCTATCGCCGGCAAGCCAGCTCCTACAGGGATTTGTACAGGCCTGGAAGACAGAGAGGATTTCTGTGGGAGCCGGCTTGCCGGCGATAGGGCCAGCGCACGCAATAAAAAAGCCGACTTATTCACATAAGCCGGCTTCGCCAGAAACAGCTGTGTATAACTCAGCTCTTCTTGATTTTCTCAGGTCGTTTCCACCCCGAGATATTGCGCTGGCGCGCACGCGCCACCGCCAGATCACCCGCTTCCACGGTTTGGGTAATGGTCGACCCGGCCGCCGTCGTCGCACCCGCCTTGATATCCACAGGCGCCACCAGCGAATTGTTGGAACCGATGAACACGTCTTCGCCCATCACGGTCTTGAACTTGTTGGCACCGTCGTAATTGCATGTGATGGTGCCAGCACCGATGTTGGTGCGTGCACCGACCTCGGCATCGCCCAGGTAGGTCAGGTGCCCGGCCTTGGCGCCCTCGCCCAGATGCGCGTTCTTCAGTTCAACGAAGTTACCCACATGAGCCTTGGCATCGAGCACGCTGCCCGGACGCAAGCGAGCGAATGGTCCGGCATCGCTGCCCTCCCCCATTACCGCACCTTCGAGGTGGCTGTTGGCTTTCACCACCACACCTTTGCGCAGCGTGCTGTTCTTGATCACGCAATTGGGGCCGATCTGTACGTCGTCCTCGATCACCACCTTACCTTCGAGGATCACGTTGATATCGATGAGCACATCACGACCAACGGTCACCTCCCCACGCACGTCGAAGCGCGCCGGGTCACGCAGGGTGACACCCTGAGCCATCAGGCGGCGACCTTCCCGCAGCTGGTAATGGCGTTCGAGTTCAGACAATTGGCGTCGGTCGTTGGCCCCCTGCACTTCCATCGGGTCGTGTGGTTGTTCGGTGGCAACCACCAGGCCATCGTTGACCGCCATGGCAATGACGTCGGTCAGGTAGTACTCGCCCTGGGCATTGTTGTTCGACAGTCGCCCCATCCAGTCAGCCAGGCGCGCGGCAGGCATGGCGAGGATGCCGGTGTTGCCTTCCTTGATCGCCTTCTGTGCTTCGCTGGCATCCTTGTGCTCGACGATCGCGGTGACCTTGCCGTTGCCGTCGCGCACGATGCGGCCGTAGCCAGTCGGGTCCTGCAGGGTGACAGTGAGCAACCCTAGTTGGGTGTCACTGACCTTGGCCAGCAGCCGCTGCAAGGTTTCCACTTCGATCAACGGCACATCGCCATACAGCACCAGTACCGTGTCGGCAGTGATGGCCGGCAGTGCCTGGGCGACTGCATGGCCTGTGCCCAGCTGCTTGTCCTGCATGACGAAGTTGAGGTCATCGGCAGCCAGGCGCTCGCGTACCTGCTCGGCACCGTGGCCAATCACCACATGGATACCCTGCGGCTGAAGCTGACGTGCGCTGTGGATAACATGGCCGAGCATGGAGCTGCCAGCCACCGGGTGCAGCACCTTGGGCAGCGCCGAACGCATACGGGTACCTTGGCCGGCGGCGAGAATAACGATATCGAGTGACATTGACTGGCTACCAATCCTGGGTGGTCAGTGAAATGACCGGGAGGGGAAAACGGAAAAAGAAAAAGGGTAGCCGAGGCTACCCTTTTACTCAATCGCTACAGAAGTGATCAGCCAGGGGCCGATTACTTGCCTCTGCGCATTTGCTGGACGGTACGCAGCTGGGCTGCGGCCTCGGCCAGACGTGCGGCGGCGGCGCCGTAGTCGAAGTCCGCGCCTTTCAGATTCAGGGCGTTCTCGGCAGCCTTGAGGGCTTCCTGAGCCTGAGCTTCATCCAGGTCTGCAGCACGTTGCACGGTATCGGCAAGCACCTTGACCATGTTCGGCTGAACCTCGAGGAAACCACCAGAGATGTAGAACACCTCCTGGGCGCCACCCTGCTTGGTCAGCGTGATCGGACCAGGCTTCAGATTGGTGATCAGCGGCGCGTGGCCTGGAGCGATACCAAGATCACCCAGGTTACCGTGCGCAACCACCATCTCGACCAGGCCGGAGAAGATCTCTCCTTCCGCGCTGACGATATCGCAATGGACTGTCATAGCCATCTGCTTGCCTCAACCTGATAGCGCCCCTTGCGGGGCGCAGGAATTACAGTTTCTTGGCTTTCTCGATCGCTTCGTCGATGCTGCCGACCATGTAGAACGCTTGTTCTGGCAGGTGGTCGTAGTCACCTTTGAGGATGCCGCTGAAGCCAGCGATGGTGTCTTTCAGGGACACGTACTTGCCTGGCGAGCCGGTGAAGACTTCGGCCACGAAGAACGGCTGCGACAGGAAGCGCTGGATCTTACGAGCACGGGCTACCAGTTGCTTGTCGCTTTCGGACAGTTCGTCCATACCCAGAATCGCGATGATGTCCTTCAGCTCTTTATAGCGCTGCAGAACATACTGAACGCCACGAGCGGTGTCGTAGTGTTCGTTGCCGATCACGTTCGGGTCCAGCTGACGGGAAGTCGAGTCCAGTGGGTCGACCGCTGGGTAGATACCCAGGGAGGCGATGTCACGGGACAGAACGACGGTGGCGTCCAAGTGGGCGAAGGTGGTCGCTGGCGACGGGTCGGTCAAGTCGTCCGCAGGTACGTATACGGCCTGAACGGAGGTAATCGAACCTTCCTTGGTGGAGGTGATGCGCTCTTGCAGAACGCCCATCTCTTCAGCCAGGGTCGGCTGGTAACCTACTGCCGAAGGCATACGGCCCAGCAGTGCGGATACTTCGGTACCGGCCAGGGTGTAACGATAGATGTTGTCGACGAACAGCAGAACGTCGTTACCTTCGTCACGGAACTTCTCGGCCATGGTCAGGCCGGTCAGCGCTACGCGCAGACGGTTTCCTGGTGGCTCGTTCATCTGACCGTAGACCAGCGCTACCTTGTCGAGAACGTTGGAGTCCTTCATCTCGTGGTAGAAGTCGTTACCCTCACGAGTACGCTCACCCACACCAGCGAACACGGAGTAACCGCTGTGTTCCATGGCGATGTTACGGATCAGTTCCATCATGTTTACGGTCTTGCCAACACCGGCACCACCGAACAGACCAACCTTACCACCCTTGGCGAACGGGCAAACCAGGTCGATAACCTTGATGCCGGTTTCCAGCAGGTCGTTGCCGCCTGCCTGGTCAGCGAACGAAGGCGCTGGCTGGTGGATACCGCGACGCTCTTCTTCGCCGATCGGGCCGGCTTCGTCGATTGGGTTGCCGAGAACGTCCATGATACGGCCCAGAGTGGCCTTACCAACAGGAACGGAAATGGCAGCGCCGGTGTCGACGACATCCAGACCGCGCTTGAGGCCTTCGGTGGAGCCCATCGCAATGGTACGAACCACGCCGTCGCCCAGCTGCTGCTGAACTTCGAGGGTGGTTTCCGCGCCTTGTACTTTCAGCGCGTTGTAAACACTCGGCACGACGTCACGTGGGAATTCCACGTCGATGACGGCGCCGATGATTTGAACGATACGTCCGCTACTCATAGCTGGATCCTCTGAATATGTGAACCGTTAAACCGCGGCAGCGCCGCCGACGATTTCCGAGATCTCCTGGGTGATCGCAGCCTGACGCGCCTTGTTGTAGATCAGCTGAAGCTCTTTGATCAAATCACCGGCGTTGTCTGTGGCGTTTTTCATGGCGATCATCCGGGCCGCTTGTTCAGCAGCGTTGTTCTCGACCACCGCCTGGTAAACCTGCGACTCCACGTAACGCACCATCAAGCCGTCCAGCAGCTCTTTTGCGTCGGGTTCGTACAGGTAATCCCAGTGATGCTTGAGATCCTGATCCGGGGTTGCCACCAACGGTACCAACTGCTCGACCGTCGGAGTTTGGGTCATGGTATTGACGAACTTGTTCGAAACCACCGAGAGGCGATCGATACGGCCGTCGAGGTAGGCGTCCAGCATCACTTTGACGGAGCCGATCAGATCGTTGATCGATGGCTCTTCGCCGAGGTGGCTGATCGCGGCTACGACGTTGCCGCCAAAGATGCGGAAGAAAGTCGCACCCTTGCTGCCGATCACGCACAGGTCGATTTCCACGCCCTGTTCGCGGTTTACGTTCATGTCCTTGACCAGGGCCTTGAACAGGTTGGTGTTCAAGCCACCGCACAGACCACGGTCACTGCTCACCACGATATAACCGACGCGCTTTACAGGGCGCTCGATCATGAACGGGTGGCGGTATTCCGGGTTGGCGTTGGCCAGATGACCGATCACCTGGCGGATACGCTCCGCGTAAGGACGGCTAGCAGCCATGCGCATTTGTGCCTTGCGCATCTTGCTGACCGCCACTTTCTCCATGGCGCTGGTAATTTTTTGCGTGCTTTTGATGCTCGCAATCTTACTGCGAATCTCTTTTGCGCCTGCCATGTATCACCTATCAGGTTAGCAAGCGGGGGCCTGAGCCCCCGCTGCGGCTTACCAGGTCTGGGTGGCCTTGAACTTCTCGATACCGGCTTTCAGGCCTGCGTCGATTTCGTCGTTGAAGTCACCCTTCACGTTGATCTTCGCCATCAGTTCGGCGTGATCACGGTTGAAGAAGGCGATCAGTGCTTGCTCGAAGCTGCCGATCTTGGAGACTTCTACGTCAGTCAGGAAACCACGCTCAGCGGCGTACAGCGACAGGGCCATGTCCGCGATGGACATCGGCGCGTACTGCTTCTGCTTCATCAGCTCGGTTACGCGCTGACCATGCTCCAGCTGCTTGCGGGTCGCTTCGTCCAGATCGGAAGCGAACTGGGCGAATGCAGCCAGTTCACGGTACTGAGCCAGAGCGGTACGAATACCACCGGACAGCTTCTTGATGATCTTGGTCTGAGCGGCACCACCTACGCGGGATACCGAAACACCGGCGTTCACTGCAGGGCGGATGCCCGAGTTGAACATGGCCGATTCCAGGAAGATCTGACCGTCGGTGATGGAAATCACGTTGGTCGGAACGAACGCGGAAACGTCGCCAGCCTGGGTTTCGATGATCGGCAGGGCGGTCAGGGAACCGGTCTTGCCAGTGACTGCGCCATTGGTGAACTTCTCGACGTACTCTTCCGAAACGCGCGATGCACGCTCCAGCAGACGGGAGTGGAGATAGAACACGTCACCTGGGTAAGCTTCACGTCCTGGTGGACGGCGCAGCAGCAGGGAGATCTGACGGTAGGCAACGGCCTGCTTGGACAGGTCATCGTAAACGATCAGGGCGTCTTCACCGCGGTCACGGAAGAACTCGCCCATGGTGCAGCCGGCGTAAGGAGCCAGGAACTGCAGCGCGGCGGATTCCGAAGCGCTGGCAACGACCACGATGGTGTTGGCCAGGGCGCCGTTTTCTTCCAGCTTGCGAACGATGTTGGCAACGGTGGAGCGCTTCTGGCCGACAGCAACATACACACAGAAAATACCGGAGTCTTTCTGGTTGATGATGGCGTCGATGGCCATGGCGGTCTTGCCGATCTGACGGTCACCGATGATCAGCTCGCGCTGGCCACGGCCGACAGGGATCATGGCGTCGACCGACTTGTAGCCAGTCTGTACAGGCTGGTCTACCGACTTACGCCAGATCACGCCTGGAGCTACTTTCTCGACCGCGTCGGTCTGGGTGTTGCCCAGAGGACCTTTGCCGTCGATCGGGTTGCCCAGTGCGTCGACGACGCGACCCAGCAGTTCCTTACCAACCGGAACTTCCAGGATGCGGCCGGTGCACTTGGCGCTCATGCCTTCGGCGAGGGTGTCATAGGCACCCAGGATCACTGCACCTACGGAGTCTTGCTCCAGGTTCAGGGCCATGCCGTAGACGCCGCCAGGGAACTCGATCATTTCGCCGTACATGACGTCGGCCAGACCGTGGATCCGCACGATACCGTCGGATACCGAAACAACGGTACCTTCGTTACGGGCTTGGGAGCTCACATCGAGGTTGTCGATGCGGCCCTTGATGATTTCACTAATTTCGGAAGGATTGAGTTGCTGCATTGCTCTGCTGCCCCTTCAAACTCAAGATTTCAATGCTTCGGCCAGTTTCGCGATCTTGCCGCGAACAGAGCCATCGATTACCAGGTCACCAGCGCGGATGACGACGCCGCCAATCAGGCTGGCATCCTCCGACGCGTGCAGGCGCACTTCCTGGCCTAACCGTGCACTGAGAACCTTGGCGAGTTTGTCTTGCTGTTCTTGGTTCAACGCGAAGGCACTGGTGACTTCCACGTCCACGGATTTCTCTTGCTCGGCCTTGTACAGGTCGAACAGGGCGGCAATCTCCGGCAGAAGCAGGAGACGGTCGTTTTCCGCGGCAACATGAATGAAATTCTGTGCCTGTGCATTGAACTTGTCACCGCACACGTCAATGAACGTGGCGGCCTTTTCTGCGCTCGTCAGTCGCGGGGCCTTGAGCAGGCGCTGCATGGTGTCGTCTTGCGACACCGCAGCAGCCAGGCCGAGCATGGCTGACCAATTGGCCAGTTGCTGATGGGCCTGGGCATGCTCAAAGGCAGCCTTAGCGTAAGGTCGGGCCAACGTGGTCAGTTCTGCCATGATCGCCCTCGCTTAAATTTCAGCGGCCAGTTTGTTAACCAGCTCCGCATGCGCGTTTTGATCGATTGTGGCGCCAAGGATCTTTTCAGCACCGCCAACGGCCAGGGCACCCACTTGGGCACGCAGGGCGTCTTTAGCGCTGTTCAGTTCCTGTTCGATCTCGGCCAGAGCCTGAGCCTTCACACGGTCAGCTTCGACGCGGGCCTGATCACGGGCTTCCTCGACAAGCTGAGCAGCGCGTTTCTTGCTTTGCTCAATGATTTCGGCTGCTTGTGCTTTAGCTTCACGCAGTTGCTGACCCACTTTCTCTTGGGCCAGCTCCAGGTCGCGAGCTGCGCGGTTGGCAGCGTCCAAGCCGTCGGCAATCTTCTTTTGACGCTCGTGCAGAGCAGTGATGACCGGAGGCCATACGTACTTCATGCAGAAGAGTACAAAAATCAGAAAAGCAACGGATTGGCCAATCAGGGTTGCATTAATGTTCACGCCAACACCTCGCTCGGTCTTAATTCATACAGCCATCAACTCGTGGATACGAGTGATTAGCCGGCGATCTGACCAACGAACGGATTCGCGAAGGTGAAGAACAGAGCGATACCAACACCGATCATGGTTACGGCGTCGAGCAGACCGGCAACGATGAACATTTTGACCTGCAGCATCGGAACCATTTCAGGCTGACGAGCAGCGCCTTCCAGGAACTTGCCGCCCAGCAGGCCGAAACCAATGGCGGTACCCAGAGCACCCAGGCCGATCAGCAGAGCAACAGCGATAGCGGTCAGACCAACTACAGTTTCCATCTTTCCTCCCGACTTTTACGTCGTATTGGTTAGGTTTTTAGTTTGAAGCGGTAAAACAAATCGTTTGGTACAGCTGCCCTTGCGGACTTTTTAAGCCCTCCCCCCAAACGAGCGGGGAAGGCTATCAGACACGCCAGGCGGTCTTAATGGTTATCTTCGTGAGCCATCGACAGGTAGACGATGGTAAGCATCATGAAGATGAAAGCTTGCAGCGTGATGATCAGGATGTGGAACACAGCCCACGCCCACTGCAGGACGACACCCAGGCCGCTGAGCCAGAGGATGCCGGCGCCGAACATCACCGCGATCAGGATGAACACCAGCTCGCCGGCGTACATGTTGCCGAACAGACGCAGTGCCAGCGAGATCGGCTTGGCGATCAGGGTGACGAATTCCAGCAGGAAGTTGACTGGAATGAGCAGGATCTGCAGGAAGATGTTCTTGCTGCCGAACGGGTGCAGGGTCAGCTCACCGATGAAGCCGCCCAGGCCCTTGACCTTGATGCTGTAGAAGATGATCAGGGCGAACACGCAGAAGGCCATGGCCAGGGTCGCGTTCGGGTCGGTGGTCGACACGGCACGGAACGGAATGTGCGGATCACCGGAGATCAGGATGGCCAGCTGAGGAATCCAGTCGACCGGTACCAGGTCGATGGCGTTCATCAGGAACACCCAGACGAAGATGGTCAGCGCCAGCGGAGCAATCACCGGGCTACGGCCGTGGAAGGAATCCTTCACGCTGCCGTGTACGAAGTCCACCATCACTTCCACGAAGTTCTGCAGACCGCCAGGCTGGCCGGAAGTCGCCTTCTTGGCCGCCATGCGGAAAATGAACAGGAAGATCAGACCCAGCGCGACGGACCAACCCAGGGTGTCCAGGTGGAACGCCCAGAAGCCCATTGCCTTGGCTTCTGCAGCCGAATGGGCGAAGCCCCAGCTGCCGTCTGGTAGTTGACCGTAGGTCAGGTTCTGCAAGTGGTGCTGGATATAGCCCGAAGCGGTTTCTGCTGCCATGGTTGCCTCAAACGCCCTAAGGTCTCGAAAGTCTTTTATTCATCAGCAGGGGCGCGAACCAGCTGACCAAAAGGGTCAACACGAAGACGCCGAATACTGCTAACGGCGCCAATGGCTTCACTCCTGCGAAGGTCAGTGCGAACAGCACTGCCGTCAAAATCATCTTGCCTGCCTCGCCTGCGTAGAACGACTTGACGATGGCCTGCGCCGCCCGGGCTCCGCTATAGCGAAAAGCCTTCCAGGCGAAATACAAGTTGGGCAGCCAGGCAATCAAACCTCCGCAAAGGCCTGAATATCCACTGACTACCCCTTTCCACTGCCACAACACCAGCGTTGCCAACAGCAGTACTACAAATTGAGCCAGCAGTACCGGGAAAACCGCCCAGCGATGGAAAGGCAGGCGGTTTGGCGTGCGGATTTCCATCAAAACTGCTCCTCGAAAGTCGACCGTCAAGTCAGCAACGACTTGGCATAATTTGTGCCGACAAAATGCGCGCAGAGTATAGGGGTGGATTAACCCCTATTCAACTCTTCGGTAGTGATTTCCGACTGCGCGCTACAACGGGAATTGTTTCAGCGGATGTGAGCAAGGACGCCCTGCAACTCGTCAAGCGAGTTATAACGAATAACCAACTGGCCTTTTCCCTTGTTCCCGTGACGTATCTGTACGGGGGAGCCCAGGCGCTCTGCGAGCCGCTGTTCAAGGCGCTCGATATCCGGATCAGGTTTGCTCGGTTCGACCGGATCAGGTTTGCCACTCAGCCACTGACGCACGAGTGCCTCAGTTTGGCGCACGGTGAGGCCACGTGCGACAACATGTCGCGCCCCTTCTTCCTGGCGATCTTCTTCCAGGCCGAGCAATGCACGTGCATGACCCATTTCCAGGTCGCCGTGGGCAAGCATGGTCTTGATCGCTTCAGGCAGGGAGATCAGGCGCAGCAGGTTGGCCACGGTGACCCGCGACTTGCCCACGGCATCCGCCACCTGTTGCTGGGTCAGTTCGAACTCCTGCTGCAGGCGCTGAAGGGCCAGGGCTTCTTCCAGCGGGTTGAGGTCCTCGCGCTGGATGTTCTCGATCAAGGCCATGGCGATGGCCGCTTCATCCGGCACTTCGCGGACCATGGCCGGGATGCTGTCCAGGCCGGCCTGCTGGGTGGCGCGCCAGCGGCGCTCACCGGCGATGATTTCATAACGGTTGCCATCGATCGGGCGGACCACGATCGGCTGCATCACGCCATGGGTGCGAATCGAGTGCGCGAGTTCTTCCAGCGCCACCGGATCCATGTCGCGGCGCGGCTGGTACTTGCCGCGCTGGATCAGCTCGACTGGCAGGTGTTGCAGTTCTTTCTGGTCGATCTTCACAGCCTGCTCTTCGAGCGCGCTGACGGAAGGACCACTGAGCAGTGCATCCAACCCACGTCCGAGACCCCGTTTCTTAACGGCCATGCGGATTCCTTAAGTTGTTTGTGCAGTGCGTGATTGACGGCGTTGACGGCGCACCAGTTCCCCGGCCAGGGCCAGGTAGGCAAGCGCGCCACGCGATTGCTTGTCGTAGGCCAGTGCCGGCATACCGAAGCTCGGCGCCTCCGCCAGGCGGATGTTGCGCGGAATGACCGTGTCGTACAGCTGCTCGCCGAAGTGTTCCTTGAGCTGCGCCGAAACATCGTTGTTCAGGCTCAAGCGCGGGTCGTACATGGTCCGCAGCAGACCTTCGATCTTCAGTTGCGGGTTCAGCCGCGCAGCGATGCGCTTGATGTTATCCACAAGGTCGCTCAAACCTTCCAGTGCGTAGTACTCGCACTGCATCGGGATGATCACGCCATCGGAAGCCACCAAGGCGTTCAGCGTCAGCATCGACAGCGACGGCGGGCAGTCGATGAGGATGTAGTCGTAGTTCTCGCGGATCGGCGCCAGGGCATTGCGCAGGCGGCTCTCCTTGACTTGCATCTCCAGCAGCACCACTTCCGCGGCAGTCAGGTCGCGGTTGGCCGGCAGCAGTTGGAAGCCGCCGTGCTCGGAGTAGTGCATGGCCTGGGCAAGGTCGCATTCGCCGATCAGCAGGTCGTAGACCGAATGCTCGAGTTCGTGTTTGTCCACACCGCTGCCCATGGTGGCGTTGCCCTGCGGATCGAGGTCGATCAGCAGCACACGACGCTTGGTCGCGGCCAGCGATGCAGCAAGATTGATACAGGTGGTGGTTTTGCCCACTCCACCTTTCTGGTTCGCGATTGCGAATACCTTAGCCATTGTTGCGTGTGTTCCCAGTCATGCCTTGCGGCGCAGTATCAGCAGATGGCGCTGGCCCTGGCAACCTGGAACGGTCAGGGCCTGCTCGCTTTCCACTGTGAAGTCTGCGGGCAATGCTACCAGTTCATCGGCAGGATGCAGCCCCTTCATTGCAAGCCATTGCGTCCCGGTGTCGCCCAAGTGGCGGGTCCAGTTGGTGAAGTTCTCCATGCTGCTGAAGGCGCGGGAGATGATGCCGCTGAACGGCTGCGCGGGCTGGAAGGCCTCAACACGGCTGTGGATAACCGTGAGGTTGTCCAGTTTCAACTCCATTTTTACCTGGGTCAGAAAACGCGTCTTCTTGCCGTTGGCGTCCAGCACGGTCACCTGTTTGTGCGGATGCAGGATAGCCAATGGAATGCCCGGCATGCCACCGCCGCTGCCCACATCCAGCCAGCTGTCGCGATCGCTGTGGATAAACGGCATGACGCTGAGGCTGTCGAGCAGATGGCGGGAAACCATCTCGTCCGGATCGCGCACGGCGGTCAGGTTGTAGGCTTTGTTCCATTTGATCAACAGGGCCAGGTAGCCCAGCAGCGCTTCATGCTGCTGCGCGCTCACCTCGATACCGAGCTGGCGCGCGCCTGTGGACAACTCTTCTGCGTGCTGCGGGGTGACCAGGGAACTCAAGCGCTTTGCTCCAATTCGCGGCCAGCGCCGCGTTTTTTCAGATGAATCAGCAACAGGGAAATCGCCGCCGGGGTGACGCCTGGGATACGCGAAGCTTGGCCCAGGGTCTCTGGACGGGTCTGCCCGAGCTTGCCCTGGATCTCCTTGGACAGGCCGGAAATCGTGGAGTAGTCGATATCCACAGGGAGGCGGGTGTCTTCACTCGCCCGCAGCCGTGCGATTTCATCCTGCTGTCGGTCGATGTAGCCAGCGTACTTGGTCTTGATCTCCACCTGCTCGGCAACCTGTGGATCGATGACCTCTCCGCCGGTCGCTTCTATCAGCCCGGCGTAGTCGATTTCCGGACGGGCCAGCAGGTTCAGCAGGCTGTACTCGTGGCTCAGCGGAGTACCGAACTTATCCACAACGGCCTGGCCTTGCGGGGTGTTCGGGCGTACCCAGGTCGACTTCAGGCGTTGTTCCTCACGTTCGATGCCATCGCGCTTGGCGCAGAAGGCGGCCCAGCGCTCATCATCGATCAGGCCCAGTTCGCGGCCTTTTTCGGTCAGGCGCAGGTCGGCGTTGTCTTCGCGCAGGATCAGCCGGTATTCGGCGCGCGAGGTGAACATGCGGTAGGGCTCCTGGGTTCCCAGGGTAATCAGGTCATCCACCAGTACGCCAATGTAGGCTTCGTCACGGCGTGGGCACCAGCTTTCGCGGCCTTGCGCACGCAGCGCGGCGTTGGTCCCGGCGAGCAGGCCCTGTGCGCCGGCCTCTTCATAACCGGTGGTGCCGTTGATCTGGCCCGCGAAATACAGGCCACCGATGACCTTGGTCTCGAGGCTGTACTTGAGGTCACGTGGGTCGAAGTAGTCGTACTCGATGGCATAACCCGGGCGCACGATATGGGCGTTTTCCATGCCACGGATCGAACGCACCAGTTCCAGCTGCACGTCGAACGGCAGCGAGGTGGAAATGCCGTTCGGGTAAAGCTCGTGGGTGGTCAGGCCTTCCGGTTCGATGAACACCTGATGGCTTTCCTTGTCGGCAAAGCGATGAATCTTGTCTTCGATCGATGGGCAGTAGCGCGGGCCCACGCCTTCGATTACCCCGGAGTACATCGGCGAACGGTCGAGGTTCGAGGCAATGATCTCGTGGGTGCGTGCGTTGGTGTGGGTAATCCAGCAGCTGACCTGGCGTGGGTGCATCTGCGCATTGCCCATGAACGACATCACCGGGATCGGAGTGTCGCCTGGCTGTTCGGTCATCACCGAGAAATCCACCGAGCGCCCGTCGATACGCGGCGGGGTACCGGTTTTCAGGCGACCGACGCGCAGTGGCAGTTCACGCATGCGATGGGCCAGGGCGATCGACGGTGGATCACCGGCGCGGCCACCGGAATGGTTCTGCAAACCGATGTGGATAAGGCCACCTAGGAAGGTTCCGGTGGTCAGTACCACCTGTTCGGCAAAGAAGCGCAAGCCCATCTGGGTTACCACACCTTTGACCTGGTCCTGTTCGACGATCAAGTCATCGCAGGACTGCTGGAATATCCACAGGTTCGGCTGGTTTTCCAGGATCTCGCGCACCACGGCTTTGTAGATGGCGCGGTCTGCCTGTGCACGGGTGGCGCGTACGGCCGGCCCCTTGCGGTTGTTCAGGATGCGGAACTGGATGCCGCTCTTGTCGGTTGCCAACGCCATGGCGCCGCCGAGCGCATCGATCTCTTTGACCAGATGGCTTTTGCCAATACCGCCGATGGCGGGGTTGCAGCTCATGTGACCGAGGGTTTCCACGTTATGGGTCAACAGCAGGGTTTTCACACCCATGCGTGCAGACGCAAGCGCAGCCTCGGTACCGGCATGGCCGCCGCCGATGACGATCACTTCAAAACGGGAAGGGAAATCCACCACGCACCTCGTGCCTGTTTTTGCGAATAGAGAAGGTAAGCCGACAAGTATAGGGACTTCACCCTCTCTAAAGAAACCTTTTGCGCAAATTTTGACCAGGCTGTGGATGAGTGGCAGACAACAGAAATCAAAGAAGAGAAATTTAAAAAAGCTTTGTTTTTATGTTTATTCTTATGCACACCATGATCTGTGGATAAAGCTCTGTATCCAACGTTTTACAAGGTGTAGAGAGAAATTAAACCCTGTGTCTGGATGGCCAGGAGGGCTCTGGATAACGTCCTTTAGCCTGTGGATTAAATGGCCACTTACCCACAGGAGGGTTTGTCCTCAGAAAAAAGGCCTGCTTATCAACGGAGCTGAAGGTGAGTTACCCACAGGGCTCCTGCGGGCAAAAAAAAGCCGCTCCAGTAGGAGCGGCCTTGGTAAATGCAGGTTGTGACTTACTTGCCGATGCAGAAACTTGAGAAAATCCGGCCCAACAGGTCGTCCGAACTGAAGGCACCGGTGATTTCACCTAGAGCCTGCTGTGCCTGGCGCAGATCTTCCGCCAACAGCTCCCCAGCCCCAGCCAGGGTCAATTGGGCGCGGCCATGCTCAAGGTGTGCACTGGCCTGACGCAAGGCATCCAGGTGGCGGCGACGCGCGCTGAAACCGCTCTCTGCGGTCTGTTCGTAACCCATGCAGGCCTTGAGATGGTCACGCAGCAGCTGCAGGCCCTGATCGTCGCCCTTGGCGCTCAAGGTGATCGTCACGTGCCCGTCGTCGCATTGTTCCAGCCCTACCCGCTCGCCACTGAGGTCAGCCTTATTGCGAATCAGCGTGACCTTGGCCGGGTCGGGTCGCTGATCCAGGAACTCCGGCCACAATGCGAACGGGTCGCTGGCTTCGGGTGCGGTGGAGTCGACCACAAGCAAGACACGGTCAGCTTCGCCAATGGCCTTGAGAGCCCGTTCCACGCCGATCTTTTCCACATGGTCATCGGTGTCGCGCAGGCCGGCCGTGTCGACCACGTGCAGCGGCATGCCGTCGATGTGGATATGTTCACGGAGGATGTCCCGGGTGGTGCCGGCGATATCGGTAACGATCGCCGCTTCACGGCCAGCCAGGGTATTGAGCAGGCTCGACTTGCCGGCATTGGGCCTTCCGGCGATCACCACGGTCATGCCGTCACGCAGCAAGGCGCCCTGCCCAGCTTCGCGCTGCACTGTGGACAACTCTGCGCGTACGGCATCAAGCATCGACAGCACGTGGCCATCGGCAAGGAAGTCGATTTCCTCTTCCGGGAAGTCGATGGCCGCTTCGACATAGATCCGCAACGCAATCAGCGCCTCGGTCAGGCTATGCACACGTTTGGAGAATTCACCCTGCAGCGAGCGCAACGCATTGCGCGCCGCCTGGCTGGAGCTGGCCTCGATGAGGTCGGCAATGGCCTCGGCCTGGGCCAGGTCGAGCTTGTCGTTGAGAAATGCGCGTTCGCTGAACTCACCTGGGCGGGCCAACCGGCATCCGACCTGCACGCAACGCTGCAGCAGCATATCCAGTACCACCGGGCCGCCATGCCCCTGCAGCTCGAGCACATCCTCGCCGGTGAACGAGTTCGGCCCCGGGAAGAACAACGCGATACCTTCATCCAGCACCAGGCCCTCTTCATCCCGGAACGGGCCGTAATGGGCATGGCGCGGGGTCAAGGTGCGCCCGGTGATCAGTTGGCCAGCCTTGGCCGCCAGTGGCCCGGACAGGCGGACGATACCCACACCGCCGCGGCCTTGTGCGGTGGCGATGGCGGCGATGGTTTCACGCACAATGTTCATGCTCGAAAGCCTCTACGACAAATACGACAGATAGCAAAAACGCCCCCGAGGGGGCGTTTTTATTCACAGGCTAGCTGAGTAGCCCGTCAAGCAGCAGCTTTTTTCGTCGCTGCTTCGATACGGCGGGTGATGTACCACTGCTGGGTGATCGACAAGCAGTTGTTCACAACCCAGTACAGCACCAGACCAGCCGGGAACCACAGGAAGAAGAAGGTGAAGATGATCGGCATCATTTTCATTACCTTGGCCTGCATCGGATCCGGCGGCGTCGGGTTCAGGCGCTGCTGGATGAACATGGTGGCACCCATGATGATCGGCAGGATGAAGAACGGATCCTTGATCGACAGGTCGGTAATCCACAGCATCCATGGGGCCTGGCGCATCTCGACGCTTTCCAGCAGTACCCAGTACAGGGCCAGGAACACCGGCATCTGAACCAGGATCGGCAGGCAGCCACCCAGCGGGTTGATCTTCTCTTTCTTGTACAGCTCCATCATCGCCTGGGACATCTTCTGGCGATCATCACCGAAGCGTTCCTTCAGCGCAGCGAGCTTCGGCGCCACGGCACGCATGCGCGCCATTGAACGGTAGCTGGCAGCCGACAAGGGGAAGAACAGGCCCTTGATGAGCATGGTCAGGACGATGATCGACCAGCCCCAGTTACCCAGCAGGCTGTGGATATGTTGCAGCAGCCAGAAGATTGGCTGGGCGATGAACCACAGGAAGCCGTAGTCGACGGTCAGTTCCAGGCCTGGGGACAACTCCTTGAGTTTGGACTGGATCTTCGGACCGGCGTACAGCATGGCGCTGGTTTCGACCTTGCCGCCAGCAGGTACGCTGATGGCCGGGCCGGTGTAGCCGATGATGTAGTTGCCCTGGCTGTCTTTGCGGGTCTGGACGACGTTGTTGTCCGACTTGGCAGGGATCCAGGCAGTCACGAAGTAGTGTTGCAGCCAGGCAACCCAGCCGCCGGACACATTTTCTTTCAAACTACCTTTATCAATGTCCTTCATCGACACTTTCTTGTACGGCTCGCCAGCTGTCCACAGGGCTGCGCCCAAGTAGGTAGCGGTGCCGGTAGCAGTGCTCGAGGACGGATCGCCACTGGCGTCACGCTTGAGCTGGGCAAACATGTTGCCGCTCCAGGCCTGGCCGCTCTGGTTGTCGATCAAGTAGCTGACGGTCAGGTCGTACTCGCCGCGCTTGAAGCTGAAGCGCTTGATGTAGTTCACGCCGTTGTCGCTGAACTTCAGGTCGACCACCAGTTGTTCCTGGCCATCGGCCATCTGGTAGGACTTCTGCTCAGTGGCATAAAGCGGACGGCCAGTGGAGCGGGCATCCGGGCCGTTGGCGCCGGTCAGGCCGCTCTGGGCCAGGTACACGCGCTCACTACCGTTGTCGAACAGCTGGAACGGAATGTCCGGATGGTCCTGACGGCGTGGGTACTTCGGCAGGTTCAGCTGGACGATGTCACCACCGACTGGATCGATAGCCAGTTCCAGGACATCGGTCTTGACCCGGATCAGATCCTTGCTGAGTGCAACGGGTGCCAGTTCGGCAGCGCTCGACTCGCCGTTGGCGCTCGGTACATCGGCGCTGGCGCCATTGCTGGCGGCGGGCACACCATCGGGCAAGCCCGGAGCGACAGTGCTGGCAGCAGTATTCTGAGTCGGCAAGGCAGCCTGACCGTAGTCATCGTTCCACTTCAGGACCATGACGTAGGACACGATTGCCAGGGCGGCGATCAGGATCGTGCGTTTAATATCCATGATTACTCGGCTATCGAAGAAGTTCGGGAGGAAGGAGCGGGAGGAACGGGATCGAAACCGCCGTCGTTCCACGGATGACAACGCCCCAGGCGACGAACGGCTAGCCACCCGCCACGCCAGAGACCATGGTTTTCAATGGCTTCGTAAGCGTAACAGGAGCAACTGGGGTAGAAACGACAGTGACTGGCCATCAGAGGACTAATGGCGTAACGGTAAAACTGGATCGGAACGAGTGCCAGTTTACGCATCTTGGCTGTCTACCCCTGCGGAATCGGCGTTTGCCGCTGGACTAGGCCGGCTGCGGGCCAGGCGTTTCCAGAGCTTGCCAAAGTGTTGGTGCAATTCCGGGTTTTCTATCTCACCCAATCCCTTGCGCGCGACGATCACTATGTCCAGGCCAGCGAGCATTTGCTGGTTCAGACGGAAGGAATCGCGCATCAAGCGCTTGAGGCGATTGCGTTGAACGGCGAGCTTGACGCTCTTCTTGCCGATCACCAGGCCAAGGCGTGGATGATCGAGACCGTTCTCGCGAGCAAGGATCAGCAGGTTTTTCCCTGGAACCTTGCCGGTTGGGGAGTCGAAGACCGCTTTGAAATGCCGGGGTGTAAGCAGTCGCTTTTCCCGACTGAAGTCCTGACTCACCACCTGTGCCGAAAAATCAAATGGCCAGACGCTTACGGCCTTTGGCGCGACGACGCGACAGAACAGCACGGCCGTTCTTGGTAGCCATACGGGCACGGAAGCCGTGGGTGCGAGCGCGCTTGATGGTGCTTGGTTGGAAAGTACGTTTCATGGCGTGTTACCTGGGTTTGTCGACAACGGGCCGGGATGGCCCCCTTTTTAAGAGATCGGCGATTCTAGAGAAAGCAAGCCAATAGGTCAATTTCCAACCAGTCATTCCTTATGGATGGTGATAGCTGGCAATGGTCCAGGCGACGCTTGCTCGTGCAGACAAACGGACGACAAAATGAAAAAAAAGAAGAGACATATAAAAAGCTTTTCTGAAGAACTTATAACTCTTAAGTGGATAAGTATCTGTGGATAACCATGCGCAGGCCTTTATCCATGGGGTGTACAGGATTTCAAAACCTTGTCCACAACGGGTGCTGCGCCTGTGCTGCATATGAGTAAAACCTGTGGATCAAAATGGCGATTATCCACAGGGGAGTTATCAACAGGCTTGAACCCAGGGTTGTGCATAGCCCTCATGCGTGGTTATCCACAGAGCTTATCCACGGGGGTGAAAAGGTGTTTTGGTCGCTAAATGGCTGATTTGT